>JACZXL010000134.1 GCA_022571635.1 Planctomycetota bacterium | reverse complement strand
CGTCACCTGCAACTGATCCGGGAGCACGTGCCTCTGGACGCCAAGGTGTACTACGTCGAAGACGTCGCGTCGGCGACGGACCTGGGACTGATCCGCCGGTACCTTCGCATCCGCTGGTTGGTCTATCCGATCTACGTCCAACCGATCTCTGCGCCGACGCTGCCGGAATCCTCGAACCTGCCGCCGCTGCGCGAGAAACCGACCTTCGTCTTGGACGTGCGGGCTTTGCTCGTACCCATGGCTGCGGCAATCATGAGAATCTTCCACCCATCTCCGGTTCGGTACCTATCGGCCCGGTTACCGGGCCTCTTCAGCGCGACTTGGCTGCTCCGGTCCATTGAGTCCGGGCCGCCGCCGTCCACGTGATGAAACGGCCCGACACGACATCAACGTCGCGCTGCCAGCGCTCGTAGGCGGCTCGCGCCTGGCCTGTCGGTTGCCGGCGGGCAACCATCGGCGCGAGAGCAACGGCCGGTTTCGACAGGGAAGCGGGCAGCGTGGCGGGAAACATGTAACGAACGTCACTGGGCGCCGACCGGGGCAACAGCGGGCTCTGCCTCGCCGCGGTCACCTCGGGCCTTGAGGATGCGATAGACGCGGGGTGTGGCGTTTCTCGGTTCCGGCAGCAGGCTGCCGACGATGCTCAAGCCCAAATACCAGACGACGTAAATCTGGCCGAAGTACGACACGGCAATGAAGGCAGCGCAGTGCACGAGGAGCGACGCCCCCACGGCCCAGGACGCGTATTTAGGGAAGTGTTCACCGGTGGCCGAGCGCATGATCCGCCCCACGCCTTGGAACGCGCACACGATGATGGCGATGAAGAGCACGAGCGTCAGAAGACCGCCTTGGACGGCCTCCAGCACGTACTGGTTGGTGACGGCTTCAAAGCCGTACTCCCACCACGCTTCATAGTTGTTCGTGCCGAGAAGCCACCACTCGTGGAATCGGTTGACGAACTCATCGATCAACTTGTAGCGATACCAACCGGTGCCACCGACGAGTTGAATCCGGGCGAGCAAGTGCCAGACAGGGTTGATCATCACCAGGTGCAGCCCGACAAGACCGAACACCGCCGCCCATCGCATCCAGCTCACGTACCGGCGCAGGGGATACAAGGCCGCCCCGGTGATCGCCACTATCATGGCGCTAAGGGGCGTCGCCGACGAGGTCGTGACGATCACCACCACGCAAGCCAAAAGACCGACCGGCGCCAGCCAGCGTTTGGTGCGGCTCGTGAACCACAGCGCGCCGATCATCGGCATCAGGGCCGCCCAGAAGCAGCCGGCATAGATTGGGTGGGCGAACGGGCCTCGACAACGCAGTCGGCCGTCGCGCACCAGGGTGATCTCGGGGACGCCACCGAAGATCGCGAACATGTTTCTTCCCGTGGCCTGCTCCAGGAGAAAGACCGCCGCGACGGGAACGCTGATCACGGCAGCGGAGGTGAAGATCGCCTCCACGTCGGACCAGCCGCGGATCAGGAGCCGGAAGAGAAAGTACATTCCGCACGCGTCGTACATCAGGCCGCAGCGGTAGATGAGCGACGCCAGCGTTCCGTCACGCAGCATCAGGATCGCCGTTCCGGACAACGTCCAGAGAACCACCAGCGCGTCAAGGGACCTCCATTTGAAGCCGCGGGCCTCCCCGGTCATGAAGATGCGGGTCCACCCGAACAGGATCATCAGACGCAGCAGGTTGAAGTCCAGGGTCGCGACCACGATGCGTTGCCCCGGTGAGATGAAGCACGCGACGATCAAAAAGGGGACTAGCGCGTAGCGGCGCGGCACGATGAGCGTGGCGATGCCCAGGAGAATCACGGCCATGAGGCCGATTGGATGCAGCTCGGTTTGACTATCCACGATGAATCTCTTGCGCCGCCGGGAACCACGCCGGGACGATCCACGATTTGACCAAACCGCCGACCCGTTTAGGGATGATCGTGGACTGCGGAAAAAGACGCTGGAGCTGGCGGCGGGTCATCAGTCGAACCTCCCGAACGATGTCGTCGGCCACGACGATCACTCTTGGGCAGACGATCGCCATAACAACGCTCCTCCGACCCCCGCCGTGATATCGGCAAATTCGCGCTATGGGGTTATCTCATCTGGGCCGTCTGGAACGGTGGCGCGGCCCGTCCTCAAACCGCTGCAAGCGACCACACAATCCCTGAAAAATGCGGCTGCCGACAGATCGACATCAGCAATGCGCCGCAGGCTGGCTCCGATCATCGGTGACCCGTACCCCGGCTCGCGGATCGCCTTCTTCACCTATTTCGGCATGGCCATGATCTGCGCCCGGACGTTTCGGGTCTCGTGGATCGGTTCGCGAATGGTGGCCGAATGACCCTCATCGTTCAGCCGGACTCTTTTCACCGTGGCATCACGAGGCCGCGTCGTCGCCGCCACGATTTTCAGCAGCGGCGAGGTGCCCGGCACCTCGATCGGCTCACGATCGGTGTTCACCACCCAGTACGGATGTGTTGTCATCGTGGATCAGGTCTTTCCTGTCAGGTATATGGGGGATCAATGCCCCGTTGCGCGCGATCAGCACCATAGGCGGACAACGTGGTCAAGCGTGAGTCCTCCACCGGACCGCCCATCGTGAAATGGTACATTGATTGATACTGCGGGCCGCGCAAGCCGAACACGTCGTGCACCGGATCGTCGAAATAGCAACCAATACCGGTGCTCCGAATTCCCGCTGCTTCGGCTTCCAGGTAGAGCACCTGCCCAATGGCACCCGCTTCCCAGAACAACCGACGATAAAACCACGCGCCGTAGCGCTGTAACGGCTTGATAAACTCCGCGATCATGCCGAGGCTGAACGCACCGTCACCGGCGATGTCTTGGAGGCAACTTACACGCGCGGCGAGCGTTGTGCAGTCCCCGGTCGCGAGCAGATACAGGGGCAACGATGTAGGACAGCCGGGTGGTCTTTGCCATGCGAACCCGGGTTTCATCGCGTTGCGCAAAGGTTCTTCCTGCTCGGGCGAGCGGACCAGGCCATAGAGCCCTGGTTCGAGGCCGGTCACGCGATGAACGAAGAGTCCCAAGTGCACCTTTGCCGGTGGGCCGATGGTATTCCAGGGCACGTTGTTTGAACCGGGCATGAGCCTGCTGAGGATGGCGTAGAACTGATCCCTGGAGATTGCCGTTGAGCCATCGAGGGCGACGGCACTCCGACGTTGACGAATGATCTGGCGCGCGGATGCGGAGGTCGTGGGCGCCACTGACCTAATCCCCCCACCAACCGGATATGAACCGAAGTCATCGATTTCGGTAGCCGGCTTCACACACGATTCCACTACGGCGTCGATGAGCTTCCAGTGCACGTGAGAACTGCTGAGCCGATTTGCCTGACTGTGCCATTCGCCGGCTGCGACTTGCTCGATCGCTGCGGCTGACAGCGTGAGGGTCGGTGGCCGATCGGTCAAGGATGGGATGACTGCGAGCAACGCTTCGGGGTCTTCCATCTCCCGTTCATGAAACTGTTCGCGGCGATCCAGTCCGAGTAGCTTGGCTACGTCGACGTCGCTCATCGGGTTGATCAGGTGAACCCGCCAGCCAAGCGTGGCTCCGGAGATGCTGCAGGCGGCGAGTGCGTGGCCCATGTCCTGCTGGCAGTAACGGTAGGCTCGTTCGCCGTATTTCCAAGCCTCACGCCAGGTTATGGAGGATAACCCCACGAAAAAAGATAGGGGCGGGAGCCCTTTGACGAGTTGTTTCCAGACCTCGATCGAGAAACACGATCTCAACTCCAGTGCGTGTTCCTTTGGGGCATAGTGGTAGATGCTCGGCGCGTCGCTTAGTCCGTCGACGGGACCAATAACGAGATAGCCCTCGGTCGGATGCAGGTTGCCGCTCGACGGATTGCACCGCAGCGCCCACCTCGATCCCTCGTATTCTTTCCATGCCGATATGGCGAGCGAAAGGTAGAAGAACTCCGAGATCGTCCGCAGACAGACTGGTTTAGGCGCGACGCGATCAAGAGCGTAGATGTCGGAGTATGGCGGCGAGCTATCTTCGTCGGTGCGCGGGAGCGGAAGAAACGGCGCGCCGTCAAATCGGCGAAAAGGATCCGGTTGCGTTGCCCAATCAAGGTAGCCGAGCGACCGTGCGTAGCCACGGAAGTGGTGCTTTGTCTGGTTGTGATAGGCGATCGCGCATTCCCAGGGTTCCATGTTGGCTCAGGATTCCATGTCAATGAAGGCAATGCGATGACGAGCGATGAGATTCAGTTGGCGAGCAATCGAGCCACGCCGATGAGCAGCCCGCAGCGCCGGCGAGGGTTGATGTGATCCATCTCCGGCCGGCTCGCTCGCTCTCACTCACCGGTTTCATCCCAGCTCGGCCAGGGACGGTCGTTGCGCACGTATCGACCGCCGATGAAGTCCGTAAAGAAGTGCTCGAGGTAGGGATGGGTGATCGGGGCGGGGCGTTCATCGGCTTCCAGACTCGTCTGCGCCGCGTAGGTTGTGATGTCCGAACCGTCCACGAGCACATGATACCACGGCTGGTTCCGATCCGGCCGAGTCTGGTTGGATTGATACCACGCCTCCTCGGCCTTGCAGGTCAGGTCGAAGTCCACCACCACGCCGCGGTATCCGTATCGCCGGTGCCGCACGATCTGGCCCGGGTGATAGCGTGGTTCCTTTTCGGGAGCTTCAGCTTCCGGCGTAGGCTGTTTGAGCATGATCATGGAGCGGTCCTCGTCGCCCACATCTTAGGGGCCGCCGCGCCGGCGTTCCCAGATGAGCCGATGTTGCAAATCGTGAGATGTTCGCCCGATGCGTTCATCGGCGCTATGCCCAGCGCCGTGTGCGCGTTGCCGAAGTTGCCCAGTGCTTCATGCACGATGGTGAACTGGTACGGCGCGCCGGGCGGCGCCACCGCGTGCATCTTCACCGTGGTGATCGGGGCCATGGGCTTGGCTTCGTGCATAACCATAGGCACACCGCCGGCGATAACCACGCGGCTGCCACCGATCCTGATCGCACTGGGGGGGCAAATGAATGTCAAAGGGAGGGTTGGTTCCTACGATTCCCGCGATGCCGTGTCTACCGCTGGAACCGATGTTGCAGATGACCGCGCGCGCGAGATGCCTCGTTCATTCGACGATGAACACGCCGCGCATTCTTCTGGGATGGAAGCTGCACAGGTAGACGTACTCGCCCGGCTCGCGAGGTGCGGTGAACGTCAATCGCGTCGTCTCGCCGCAGGAGACTACTTCAAGGCGGACGTCCAACCCCTCGATGACCAGGTCGTGGAGCATGCCCGCGTCGTCATTGCGCAAGGTAATCGTAACCCTCTGGCCGCGCTTGACGGTGATCGTCGGGTTTGCCTCGCCGGACGATTCGAGCGACGGGACGCTGAAGACCATGTTCTTGGCAACCATTGTGATCTCGCGACTCACCGCGCCTTGCGCCATGGAGGCGAGCACCGCGCCCGTCGTGCTGACCGCAACGATCATCAACGCGCTAAGCAATCCAATCCGTTTCACGGTCCAATCCTTTCTAGAATCTGTACGTCTCATACCGCCACCAGCAGTCCGGTCGTGTACATGATCAGGAAACCGGCCATCAGCCCGCCGAGGTTGGCGAAATCGAACAGCGGCGAGCGCGGCTCGTGCCGTCGCGCCATCTGGGCCAGGATCTGCCAAGCCACCTGGAAGATTGCCCCCGCCCCAATTGCCAGAAACAGGAGCGACCACAGGGGCGAGTAGGTGAAACCACCGATCCAGGCGCCGATGATGGTCGGCCCGCCGGCAATCGCACCCAGGGAAACCAAGCGGCGCAGCGCTGCCCCGGATTTGGCGAGCGGGGCCACAACCGCTAGTCCTTCGGTGATGTTGTGCAACATGAAGCCCAGCACCAGCATCGAGCCCAGGGTGATCTCGCCCAGCGCATAGGCTGCTCCGATGGCGAGCCCCTCCGCCAGGTTGTGGAGCCCGATGCCGCTGGCGATCATGTAGGACAGGGTCGCCGAGCTGTCTGCGGCCTCCCCCTGGCGCGCCGCCAGTTCGTTGTTCAGCGCGGTCAGCAAGGCAAAACTTCCGATCCCACCGATCACCAGCAATCCCATCCCCTGGTAGACCCGGGGGAAGCCCTCGACGATTTCCAGCGCCTCTTCCAGCGCATCGAACCCGAGGAACACCAGCAATCCGATGGTCAGGAACAGGAGGACTTCGATAAACTTCCGCCGCGTCCGGCGCAAGGCAGGCAGCCACATCATTCCCAACGCCACGGGAAGCACCCCAACGTAGATCCCCAGAAGCGCGAACAATCCAAACAGCGCAGCCGTCGGTTTCGGCGACTCAACCGCTACTGCAATTTCGTGCTCGAACGTCACTCCGGTGGAAGTGATGAACTTCACCACGTGGGTCTCGTCTTTCACCCATGCATACGGGATCTTCACCGTGGCGTTGCCCAGGCGGTCAATCGTGGCATCCGGCTCGATGGTGAAGTTCCAATACGCGTCGTCCACCATGACCTGGGCGATGGTCAGCGAATCAGGTCCGTCGTTGCTCACCTTGAGCGTGATCAGGCCGGGCTCCAGCGTCACTCGTTGGAAAGCCAGCTCCTCGATCGGCGGGAACGACGCCTTCAGGACCGCCGTCGGATCACTCGTGACAAACACGGCGACCAGCAGCCCCAGCAGCACCAGCGGCAGCAGGGCAAGAACAAGCGCCGGCACACGCCGGGATGCTCGCCGTTGCTGGCCTGATCCGTTCATCGTCGCGCTCCTAATCGATCCAGCCGTCTGGTCAACGCCCGCTCAGAACCGCACCGTCACACCCGCGAACACGTTCACGTCCTCGGCCGTTTTCGTCAGGCCGAAGTTCGCCCCGATGTCCAGCACCACGTCGGCGCTCAGCGCGTAGGTCAGGCCGGTGCCGATCAACGCCTGGTAGTCACTGTCGCCGTCGCCGCTGACGATGCCGATGTACTCGACGTATCCGCCGAGCGACCCCATGATGTCGTGGCCGAGCACTGCGGTGTGAACAAACTCGGTGTCGTAATCGCCATCGTCTTCGTCAAACACCCAATCGACTTCCGCCATCAACCCGAGGCTCCACCCATCGCGTAGCGCCGTCGCGAACGGAAAGATCAGCCCGCCTTCGACATGATCGCTGCTCAGCTCGTCCGACCCGACCGGCAACTGGATGAACGGCATCACGGCGAACGCGGTCTCGCCGCCGTCGTTGCCCCACAGGTTGATTTTCAGCCGGAACTGGATGTCGTTGAACCCTTTGGCGCTGCTCGCGGTGCCGGCGGCTTTGTCGTCAGTGTCTTCATCCGTGTAGGCATCGAACACGAATTGAAGATCGACGTTGTTCAGCAGGCCAAACTTGATGTTCGTCGCCCCGAATGTCCACGCTTCGAGGTCAGTACTGTCGCTGTTACGATCGTCGCGGCGATAGTCGAGGAAGCTCAACTCGACCTGCACATGGCCGGCGTCAACGGTGATCGGGCTTTCCGTCACGTCCGGCCGATCGGCGCTGAGGTCTCGCATCAGATGCCGCGGCGTCGGGTTGAACAGGTGGTAGCCGCTCTTGTCCGCCGCACGCTGTTGTGCGACAGCGTCACGGCCGGCACCCAATACCAGCGCCGCTGCCACGACTCGCACTGCCAGCGGCGATACCGCGAAAACGAGCGTGGGAACGCGCCGTCTAATTTGAGCTTCCCCAGTCACGCCATCACCTCCCCTTCCTGTGCATCGAACAGCGCCATCCAGCCCAGCTCGGCGAACTCGCTCTGGTGGGCGTGGAACATGTACTTGCCCGGCCAACCTTCGCGGAAACGCATCTCCAGGATCGCGCGCTCGCCCTGGCAGAACATGGCCATGTCGCTGTATTCGTCGGACCTCAGGTTCGTCCCGGTCCGATAGATGCGGAAGAACCCCGCATGCAGATGGAATGAGTTGACCGGGTCGAACTCGGTGATGTTGACCAGGTACACGCGCACCAGGTCACCGATCCGCACCGGAATCGGGTTCACCTGGTAGTGGAACGCCACCGAGTTGATCGCGTACACCTCGTTGTCGCCGTCGAAGTTTGTATCAAAGCCGTTCATCACCATCACCATCTCGTGGAGGGGATGGTCCGCCGGCAAAGGCTGGTTGGTATGGGGGTCGATCTTTGGTCGCCCGCCCGCTGGGTCGACGATGAACGTGCCGTACAGGCCCTTGTGGATGTGGCGCTTCAGCGGCAGGGAGTGGCAGTGGTACAGGTGCAGGCCGACGGGATCGGCTTCGAATTCGTAGATTTCCAAACCGCGCCGTCGCCTTTTGATCGGGTCCATTTCCAGCCACGGTGTCGGATCGGCGCCCGGCCCAAAGGGGTACTCCAGGGCTTCGCCCGTGGATGGATATACGAACTGGTGCAACATCGATCCGTCCTGCTCGAACGGATGCCAACCGTGGAAGTGAATCGTGTGCGGGTGGGAGCCCTCGTTGATGAACCAGATGCGGATGCGATCGCCTCGGGTCGCCCGCAGCGTCGGGCCCGGGACCTGGCCGTTGTACGTCCAGGCAGGAAAATAGAGGCCGGGAGCGATCTCGATTTCTTTGTCGGAGGCGATGAAGAGGTATTCGTGAAGTCTCGCGCCATTCGGCAGCTTTGACTCCAGATGGAAGTCGCTGGGCAACAGCTCCGGGAACTCGGTTTCGTTGAATGCCCCGAGAAAGTGCATCGGGCGGACCGGTTGCCGGTCCTCGCCGATCGTGCCCACGGTCCCCATCCGGTGAGCGTCGGCTGAATGCGCGTCGTGCGGGCCGTTGTGACTTGCGAGGATCACGGCCCGTGCTTCCGACGATGTATTTCGGAGCAGCGGCGCCGTCAACGCTACGCCCGTCCCGGCGATGGCGCCCGAACCCAGGAACGCCCGGCGAGTCAAGCGTGGTAATGACGCGCGCTTGTCTTCGTCGGCGCTTCCGCCTGATTGATCGGTCTTGTTGGTTATGTCACTTGTTTCCACGAAACTGCCTCTTGGACCCGTATTCCCGCCTGGATGGCTCAATGTTTCACGCCTCAAGATCAGCTGTGCTCCGCGACGAACGCCTTCATTCGCTTCAGGGTGTCTGGACTGACGTGGTGCTCTATCCCCTCGGCATCGCGAGCCGCATCGACCGGCCGAACGCCCAGCGCCAGCAGGAACGAGAGGACGATCTCGTGCCGGTGGCGGCTCCTAGCCGCGAGTCGCTCACCTTTGGCCGTCAAACGAATCGGCCGGTACGGCTCCGACGTCGCCAGGCCTTCCCTGGCCAGACGCGCGATGGTGCGAACAACGGTGACATGGGAAACGCCCATCTGCTTGGCCATGTCCTTGACCCGGCATGTGCCCTGGCGGTGAATGACGTCGGAAATCCCTTCGACGTAGTCCTCCGCGGTCTCGCTGGAGTGATCCGCGCGGACCTTGGCAAAGCGCACGTCAGCAATCTTCTTCGCACGGATCATCACAAGCCGGCTCATCATCTTCGGACCAGGAGGCCGCTCGGAACTGTAGCATCGTATACAGAGTAGTCAAGGGTACATCGTTGCGGGCCTGAGCTGGCCCCCCGTGGCGTGGGCAGAGGCACTCCGCAGACCCGCACGAGGCGTAAGCTCCACGCCAACGACCGCAAGAGGTCCGCGTAGACCAAACCGGACATTGCCCAGGGTTTCCCCCGGCTCCGCCTGCATCCCCCGCCGGAGCCCCCGACCCCTCATTCCCAACCCCTGATTTCGACGTTTCGACGTTTCGACGTTTCTCTCCGTTCCACCCGGACCTTCCTCTCCCGATGGAATCGGGACCCTCGTCAGGTCCGGCTTCCAATTACTATCTGTGTCCATCTGTGGTTGTTTCCTCTCTGCGATCTCTGCGACTCCGCGGTGAATCCTTATCCTGCGCGCACGTGAGAGGCACTGAATCACATAGGTCCGCTCAGAACTTTCACAAAAAATATCCCGGCTGGTGAGCTGTCAAACCGCATTTGGGCAACCGACGTACTGAAAGTACATCCCCGGCGCGCGCATATGCA
>JACZXL010000133.1 GCA_022571635.1 Planctomycetota bacterium | reverse complement strand
CCAGTCGCCCGCGAACGCCGAGCGCATCGGTCGAGTCGTCGTGCATCCTGAGCGGGTGGAGGCGTCGTTGGGCGGACCGAACGCCTGGCACGTGACGGCTCGGCAACTCAAGAACCTTGCGGTGAGACCGATTGGGTGGGATGCAGCACGGACCGGGGCCGATGCGCCGAGTGACGACACGAAGGTCACGTCCAAGAAACGTGAGGCGGCGGCATGAAGCTGCTTCGAGGATTCCCGGCGATGGCGCTGAGCGTGGTGCTGCTGAGCATCGTGGGTTTCTTCGTCTCCCAAGAAAGCGTCGGCTTGCTGCTGGTCTGCGGCGCGCTCGCGGCCATGAGCTGGTACATCACGGAAGGCCCGCGCGGCCGATCGCTTCCCCGATGGACCTCCAACGTGCTCGTCCTGGCCGTCACCATCAACGTCTTTGTCGACTTCTTCCAGCATCGCGAGGACGTTCTCGGCGTTTTGGGGCGATTCGTTGTCTGGCTGACGCTGATCAAGCTCTATGAGCGCAAGGCGTCGCGGGACTATGCGCAATTGCTGAGCCTGAGCATGCTCCTGATGTTGATCGGAGCGATTCGTCCGGGCAGTCTCGTCTTCGCCGCGGTCTTGTTCGTCTATGCGGCGCTGGGATTATATGTGCTTCTGCTTTTCCAGCTCTACGCTTCCTACGAACGCGCTAAAGAGGCGAGGCTCAGCTCGATTCCGAGTGAATACCGGTTGACGCCGTCGGTTCGCCCCATCGTCGGGCGCGGGACCGCTCTGCAGTTCCGCGCGCTGGGTTCGGGGATCGGGATCGCGGGGTTGGTGTTGAGCAGCTTCGTGTTCGTGATCTTCCCGCGCGGGATGGGGGAGCGTTTGGTTCGTGGTCTGCACGTTGCACAGAACCTGCGTGTCTCGGGGTTCGTGGATGAAGTGAACCTGACGACCGGCACACGGATCACGGACTCGCGCAAAGCCGTGCTGAACCTGCGGCTGTTTGACAAGGACGGTCGACCGGTGCGCTTCGATCAGATCCGGCTTCGCGGCGCCGTGCTTGATGCGTATCAGTCGGGAGGCCGGTGGGTCAGCTCGCCGGGGCGGCCGCCGCGGGTGGTGACGACGCAACCGCCGGATTTCGCGCCGCTGGGCGCGGTGGCCGCGGAACCGTCGTCGTTGTCGATCACGCAGGAGATCGAGATGCTCTCGCCGAGCGACACGTTGTTCTCCGCGAACGTCCCGGTCTCGATCGCGACGCACAAGCCCCGTCAATTGGAAGTCGATCCGCAAACGCAAACGATCAAGGATGTGGGCAGTGGACGGCTTTGGCGGTATTCGATCAAGACTCAGCCGGCGCCTTCGGACGCGACGCTGACAAACCTGGTCGGGGCCGGGGGCGCGGGGCCGGGTCCTTCGAGCGACAGCCGGCTGGCGCTGTTCGATCCGAGACTCCAGCCGCTGGCGCGAGAAGTGCTGACCTCATTCGGTGTGGCCGCGCAAGCGCCGCGCGAGGCCGACGAGCGGTGGCGATGGAATCGTGACGCCGCCCGACGATTGACCAGGCACCTTCAATCAGGTGAGTTCACCTACGACACGGACCTGCGCGACGTCACCCTGGCGACCGTCGGCGGGCGCACCGTCGACCCGACCGTTCAGTTTCTCTTTGAGACGAAGCGCGGCCACTGCGAGTATTTCGCGTCGGGACTTGCCGCCCTGTGCGACAGCATCGGTATTCCGGTCAGACTCGTCGCCGGTTACCTGGCCATGGAATACGACGATGCCTCGCAGCAGTATGTCGTGCGCGAGTCCAATGCACACGCGTGGGTCGAGGTGCAGACGGGGAGCAATCGCTGGACCACGTTCGACCCGTCGCCGCCACGACGGCTTGAGGAGATTCACGGAGGCAGTCCGTCGTTTGCCGATCGTCTGCGCTGGCTGTTCGATCGATTCGAGGCTCGTTGGGAGATCGGGTTCGTCGCGTTCGATCAGGACGCTCAGGCCCGGTTTGTCGAGTCGTTCGACCGGCAGTGGTCACCGCGACTTGGCGGCGCATTGGCGGCCGTGCGCGAGTGGGCCGCCGGTCTGAACCGGGCGTTCTACCTCGGCCCGGCCGGATACATCTGGATGGGCATCGTCGGTTTGGCGTTGGTCATCGCCGTGATCGCCTTGGTGAAGCTGATGCGCCGATCGTTGAAGACTCGGATGATACTGCGCTTGGCACACTTCCGTGGCGCCGAGTATCAACGAATGCTGCGGCAACTGGGGTTTTACCTCGACATGCTGAACGCGCTCCAGAGAGCCAAGTGTGCCAAGCCGATGTGGCAACCACCGCTCGCCTATGCGGCCCACCTTGGCCGGGACCGGCCACGCGCGTCACAACTCATGGAACGGATCACTTCGGTCTTCTACGCGGCGCGGTACGGCCAACAGCGGCTCACGCGAGATGAAGTGAGGCAAGTCAGATCCGACGTGCGGGATCTCGCCTCGGCCCTGAGCGTGAAGCTGTAAGTTGGATCAGAAAGCCCAACGTCGCGGTGCATTCCGGTCGTCGCGCCCAGGCAAGTTATCGGCGTCTGTGATCGCAACCCACCGGCGCGGCTGTGGAGCTGAAACGGCGTCGATCGCGCTGCGGAGCCTGGATCATCCCGGCCTCCATAAAGTGCGCTGCGACAGCGGACGATAGGCTTTGTGATCCCACAAGCCGGGATCGAACAGAGGGGGAGCGCAGATGCCTGCGAACCGATCACGCACCACAGAGTGGCGCCGCTGCCTTGAGCAGTTGGCCCAGCGCCAAGGTGGACTGGAAATCGCCGTCTCCCGCGACTATGCCCAAGGCGAGGACGGTCGGCACCTGGTGTGGCGGGTGAAGCTGCTACAACTGACCGACGAGGCCATGATCGTCGAACAGCCGATGACGCTCGGCCAAACGATCAGGCTGGAGCCGGGGATCCAACTGGTGGTGATCCTGGCCATCGGCCAGAACCGCTGGATGTTCAACACCGTCAATCTGGGTGAGACCACGTACCAATCGGATCGCCACACGACCGTCGCGGCAAACCGCTTGTCGCTCCCGGTCTCGGTTGAGCGCTGCCAACGGCGCAACTACTACCGGGTTGACACCGCGTCGCTGAACCTACCGGAAGTCGACGTCTGGCCTTTGCTGGACGCCAAGTCCGTGCTGATCGCGGAGCGCATGAACGAGTTGGAATTTGAAGCCGCCCAGCCCGGGGCCGAAATTCAACCCAGCGCAGGGGCGAGTACGTTTGAAGCCGAAGCGCTCATGCCGGACGTCGGACTGAAGCATTTGGCGACACTGCTGAACCTGGGCGGCGGCGGCATCGGCCTGCGGTTCCGCCAGGAGGACGCCCAGATCCTTTCTCGCCACAAGCTGTTCTGGATTCGCTTTCGACTGCCTCCGGAGCTCACCACGCCGATCTGCGCCACCGCCAAACTCATCCATAATCACACGGAATTGAGCCAGTACACCTACGCTGGGATGGCGTTCGACTTCTCATTCAACCCAGCGCATCAGCGGTTCGTGGTGAACCAGATCTGTCGATACATCGCCGTTCAGCAACAGGCGCAGTTCGAGCACGACGAAGTCAAGCAGCGTCAGTCGGCTTAGAAACTATTTCAGAACCCCAGCTCCGGTGGTACGGGCGTCTCGCCCGTAGCCTTCATTATGGCGCTAGGTTCGCACGGCGAGAGGATTGCACGGGCGAGACGCCCGTGCCACCGGTTTTGATATAGTTTCTTAGGTCGCCCGTTGCGGTGTGATCGCGTCTTGATCCGCCAGCACCAGTCGCAGGACCGCCGCCTTATCCAGACTCTCGCGATACTCTGCGATGGGGTGGGAATCGGCGACGATCCCGCCTCCGACGCCGTAGTCCAACGTCCCAACCATCGTGTTCCAAACGCCCGTCTCGCGGCGCCCGGTGAGGGCGATCGTTCGAATTGCCATGTTCAGGCGGGTGAGTCCGTGATCGCTGATCCAGCCGATCGCGCCGCAGTATGGTCCACGGCGTATGGATTCGAGCTCGTCGATGATCTGCATGGCTCGAATCTTGGGTGCGCCCGTGACCGAGCCGCCGGGGAAGGTCGCCCCGAGGAGCCGGCCGATACCTACGTCTGCGCGCAACGAGCCGGTGATCTCGGCGACGCCGTGATGCACGGTCGGGTGGGTTTCGATCGCTCTGGATTGAGGCACGCGCACTGAACCGTACTCACACACACGCCCCAGATCGTTCCGCATCAAATCGACGATCATGTGCAGCTCAGCCGCGTCTTTGGGCGATTCCAGAAGCTCGCGCGCGTCAACCGTGATTGGGCGCGTGCCTTTGATCGGGCGGGTGGTGATGGATCGACTGATGAAGTCGACGTCGAGAAACAGCTCGGGACTCAGCGACAAGATGCAGCGCCCGTCGGGAAGTTCGAGGTACGCGCCGTACCAGGCTTTGCTTATCGCCATCGCGGATTGACATAACGCGCGCGTCGATCCGTCGAACGGCGCCGAGAGACGTTGCGTGATGTTGGCTTGGAAGATGTCGCCGGCCCCGATGTAGTCGATCGTGTTGGAGACCATCGTCAGGTATTCATCCGGATTGACGGAAATACAGATCGAGCCGGTGTTGAACACGTGATCGTTTTGATCCTGGGCCCGGAGCAGGGCGTCGAGGGCAACGTCGCCAACCGCATGCCACTGACCGGTGAGGTTGTCGAACACCAGGGCCCGGGGGCAGTAGGCCAATTCGATGAGCGGCCAGGACCGATCATCGGCGGGCCCGGTGCGACCGGCGGCGGCCGGTTCGATCCATCGCCCGAGGTCGTAGGAGAAATAGCCGATCCACCCGCCGACAAATGGAAGCGTTGAATCGGCATGGGTTGCGGTGGCGGCGGTGATGGCATCCAGATCGTGAAGCGGGTCGTGGGAGAAATCGACTTCAGACATGAGCCCGGTGCGACCGGTCCAGCGGGATCGCCCGTCGAATCGGTAGAAGCCGACCGGTTCGGCCAGCACCGACCACCGCGCCCATCGCCGGTGAGACCGTCCGGAGTGAAGCATGCATAGCGGTCGATCTGCGGGCCAGCCGGCGGCAACCTGCAAGGGGCTCGCCGTGATGGAGAGCTTGGTGATCGAGCGCCGATGATTCATGGGCGCGATGATAAGCATCCGACGTGAGTTTGCAGAGGAATGGCCGCAGGGCCACGGTGCTCGTGGAACGTCGGCCTATCAGGGCTAGACTCCTCACCTTCATACACCACGATCAGGCAGGAATTGGTCTAATGACGACGATGACAACGCCGCGAACCGGCCCGAACGAACCAGACCGCACCCCGCACGACGGCAAATCCGATGCGGCCGGCTCGAAGATGATTTACTACTTTGGGAAATCCCAGACCGAAGGTGATTCATCGCAAAAGCAACTTCTTGGAGGCAAAGGTGCAAACCTCGCCGAGATGAGTTCGCTGGGACTGCCCGTGCCGCCGGGATTTACCATCACGACGCAAGTCTGTGCGTCGTATTACGCTGCCGGCAAGAAGGTGCCCGACGGATTGACCGAGTCGGTTGCCGAGCACATCCGGTTGCTGGAGCAGGAAACGGACAAAACGTTCGGCTCGAACGAGAATCCGCTTCTTGTTTCCGTGCGCAGCGGCGCGGCCGTCTCCATGCCCGGGATGATGAATAGCGTGCTGAACCTGGGTCTCACGGATCAATCCGTGGATGGGTTGGTCCAAGCGACCGGCAACGAGCGATTCGCCTACGACGCCTACCGCCGATTGATCAACATGTTCGGCGACGTGGTCATGGGCACGGACCACGAGCAGTTCGAGGCGGTTTTCGATCGCCTCAAGACCAAGTACAAGGCTGTTTTGGATACGGACGTACCGACCGAGGGGATGCGCGAGTTGTGTGACGCGTATAAAGAGGTCTACCGTCAACATACCGGCGAAGACTTCCCGCAGGACCCCTATCAACAGTTGATCCGTGCCGTCGAAGCGGTCTTCAAATCGTGGAATACTTCACGTGCCGTGCGCTACCGCGAGATCAACCAGATCGCCGGGCTAAAGGGCACGGCGGTGAACGTGCAAGCGATGGTGTTCGGGAATATGGGGGATGATTGTGGGACCGGCGTTGCCTTTACGCGCAATCCCTCGACGGGTGAAAACGAGTTCTACGGCGAGTTCTTGGTGAACGCCCAAGGGGAGGACGTTGTTGCGGGCATCCGCACGCCGCGGCCCGTCATCGAGATGCGCCAGTGGAAGCCGGAGATCTACGACCAGTTGCTGACGATCAAAGATACCCTCGAGCGGCATTATCGCGAGATGCAGGACATCGAGTTCACCGTCGAGCACGGCGAGTTGTTCATGCTGCAAACGCGCACGGGTAAACGCACGGGGGCGGCGGCGGTAACGATCGCGGTCGATTTGGTCTCCGAGGAGTTGATCACGCGCACGCAAGCCATTCAGCGGATCCCGGCTGAGGACTTGACGCAGCTCTTGCTGCCAAGTTTCTCGGAGGACGCCAAGCGAAAGGCCCAGGTCATTGCGACGGGGCTCCCAGCCTCGCCCGGCGCTGCGACCGGCAAACTCGCCTTTACCGCCCGCGAAGCCGTCCAACGCACCCATGATGGCGAGCAGGTGCTACTCGTACGCAAAACCACGTCGCCTGAAGATATTGACGGGATGAACGAAGCGGCGGGCATCCTTACCTCCACCGGCGGAATGACCAGCCATGCTGCGGTCGTCGCGCGCGGGTGGGGCAAGTGCTGTGTGGCGGGCGCGGGTGAGCTTCATATTGATGCGAACAAGCGCACGATGACCGTTGATGGAAAAACCTTCACCCACACCGATGTGCTTTCGATCGACGGGGCGACCGGCGAAGTCATGGTCGGCGAAATCGAACGCTCCGAGCCGACACTCTCGCGCGAGTTTGAGACGGTCATGCAGTGGTCGGACGAGTTTCGCACGCTTGGGGTCCGCACCAACGCCGATACACCCGCAGACGCCAAGCGCGCTCGCGAGTTCGGCGCCCAGGGCATTGGACTGTGCCGAACCGAACATATGTTCTTCGAGGCCGATCGCATCACCGCGATGCGAGAGATGATTCTTGCGGACAACGAGCCGGATCGCAAGCGAGCGCTCGATAAGCTCTTGCCCTATCAGCAGCATGATTTCGAAGGCATCTTCACGGCGATGGCAGGCTTGCCCGTGACGATTCGCCTTCTCGATCCGCCGTTGCACGAGTTCTTGCCGCACGATGAAAAATCACAAGAAGAACTCGCCAGTGAAATGAACGTGCCGGTGCAAGCGATTCAACAACGAGTTGCGGCGCTGCATGAAATGAATCCGATGCTGGGACACCGCGGGTGCCGGCTGGCGGTGACCTATCCCGAAATCCTGGTGATGCAGGTCACGGCCATCGTTGAGGCGACCATCGCTTGCAAGAACAAGAAGGTCGATGCCCAACCTGAGATTATGATCCCGTTGGTTGGAACGAGAACTGAACTGGCGACGTTGCGCGAACTGACGGAGCGGACGATCGAGGATGTCTGCAAGGCCAAGGGATATACCGACAAGCTCGACATCCCCATCGGCACGATGATCGAGATTCCACGCGCCGCGTTGACCGCCGATGAGATTGCTGAGGTTGCGGACTTCTTCAGCTTCGGCACCAACGACCTGACGCAACTCGCATTCGGCTTCAGTCGCGATGACATCAACACGTTCCTGCCCGAGTATCTCAAGCGCGAGATACTCGAAGTCGATCCCTTCCAATCGCTCGACGAATCAGGCGTCGGACAACTTGTCGAGATGGCCTGCGAAAAGGGACGCAAGACCAAACCCACGCTCAAGCTCGGCATCTGCGGCGAGCACGGCGGCGACCCGTCGTCGATCCTCTTCTTCCACAAGGTCGGTTTGGATTACGTCAGTTGCTCGCCGTTTCGAGTGCCGATCGCGCGATTAGTCGCAGCGCAAGCGACGCTTCAATAGGAGCGCATGGGGCTCCCGCGGGTATTCACCCGCGGCTATGAATCAAACAAATCGCAATTGATCCGCAGGCGGGTGCCATGCTTTGACCCTCTTAGGGCAAAGCATGCTTCACCCCGACGGGTCGGGGATGAAGCATGGCGCCCGGTCAACGCCTGAGAATTACTTAGGATTCGTATCAGACGATGCGCGCGAATTGCTCTGAAAACGTATCATGGCCCGGAGGGTTGCTTGGCGTACTTCGGCTGGAAGAGCTGGACCTGGAAATCGCCCGGCATCCGGAATTGAGTCGCGAGCCCATAGCCGACATCACGAACCTCGTCTGTGAACTCGACGCCCCGGGCCTTGAGCTGGGCCACCGTTTTCTCGATGTCGTCGCAATAGAACGAGATGTAGTGGGTGCCCGAAGGTTGACCGTCTTCGGTCTCAGCCGGGTGACAGCCCATTTCCGCTTCCGGGAGGTCGAAGATCAGCCAACCGTCCCCAACATCCGTGTACGAGAACCCGAGCTTGTCTCGGATGAAGGACCGAAGCGCTTCGGGCTCCGACGTGTAGAACATGGTGTGGACGCCGGTGATCATTGATCCGTTCTCCTTTAGGTTTGACGCGGCCGCAGCCGAACTCACGAGTGATCTCATACGGGCCGATCTGTGAAGGGACCTGCGTCATGAAGAGGTTGGTAGGCTAGTTCTTGCCCGTTGGCGCGAGGCGTTTGAGTTCTTCGAAGAAGTTCAGCGTGATCCGGATCTCCGTACGCCGTGCCGCCTCTTCGCTGAGCTGACTCGCGAGTATCAGGAAATGCTCACCGTCCGGGTAAAGATAGAAGTCTCCTAGTGGTGCGGTGTGGGGAAAAAGTTCAGTAATCTCGCCGACGCGCAGGACCGCAGCGCTATCGGGCTCGTCGTTGGCCGATATCCGGGCGGCGCTGATCATGCGGCTTGTGGTGCGAAAATACATGGTCGAGCCGTCCGGCGTCCAGAGGGGGTTCATACCGCCGTCACGCGAGACCTGCACCCGCGCGCCGCGCCCATCGATGGGGCGAATATACACTTGAGGGATGCCGGATTCATCAGATGTGTAGGCCAGCCACTGACCATCGGGCGAGGGGGCTGCAAAATGTTCGTCGGCTGGCGTGGCGATCAGGGGTTCAAGCTTGAGTTCGTCATCCAGCGTCAATGTGAAGATGTCCATCACCGCGGTTGCATCGCCCGTGAAGGGAGTGCTGGAGATGGAGAGATACAGTGTCCGGCCGTCCGGGCTGAAGTTGTCCAGGACGATCCGGTTTTCGTCGAGCGTCCAGGTTGTGTCGATCGCGAGCTTTTCCGGTCCGCCCGAGCCGTCCACGCGTCGCCGGTATAGGCCGTCGTATACCACGCGACCCGAGATCCATTGGGTGTAATACAGCCATTGGCTGTCAGGCGAGAAGATCGGGTAGAACTGATTGCCTTGCTCGGGGGTCAGCAGCGTGAGCAGATCGCGCTCGAAGTCCAGAAGCCAAAGGCTGGTCTGGATCACGGCGCCCTCGCTGATGGTTACCGCCGCTTTGGTTCCATCGGGGGCGAGTCGGATTCTGATGAAGGACCGCTTGTGGCGGGTTGCTGGTTGCGAAACGCCCTTGAGGTCGATATTGGTCGGCATCAGGCCGGGAACATCTTCATTGGCCAGGGAGATCAGCGTGCCGTCATCGGCGATCGCGTAGTCTGATGCGCCCGCGAAGCTCATCATCTTGAAATCCGACCGGACAGGCGTCGATGGCCCCGTCACCTCGAGCGTAGAGACATCGAATGGCGCTGCCATGAGCGTGGTTCCATGCACATAGAGCAGATGTCCCGATTTCGCGTAGCGCGGATAGGTTCCCTGTTCGACGAGGGTCTTGAGCCGGCCCGTGGTCAGGTCGTAGACGACGATCGAACGCTGCTCGTTGCTCGCCCGGTCGTGCATGTCAAACAACACCGCATTGGAGCCGGGCAGCGCTTCAGGCCAGCTCAGGACGGCATGCTCAGACAGGACGTCGTCGGGTACGAACTGCTTCGGCGTGCCTCCCACAACGGGCACGATCCACGACTTGCCATTGTCGAACGTGCAGTACACGATCCGGTCATCGCCCAACCAAGCATGGCCGGGCGTTCGTGATACTTCGATAATGATCGTGGTTGGACCGCCGA
>JACZXL010000004.1 GCA_022571635.1 Planctomycetota bacterium | reverse complement strand
ATGATCGACCTGAAGCTCCTTCGCCAGGACCCCGATGTTTTTCGCCGCGGCGCTCTCGCCAAGGGCATCGATGTCGACGTCGATCGGCTCGTGAATCTGGACGAGCAGCGACGAGCGTTGACGGCCGAGCGGGAAACCAAACGAGCTGAGCAAAAGCGCCTCAGCAAGGAGATCGGACCGCAAATCGGAACGCTCCAAGGGCAGCTCAAATCAGCCCAAGGCCCGCAGCGCGATGCGATTCAGAAAGAGATTCAGGCGCTCCAGGAAAAGCCCGCCGAACTCAAAACCGAGATTCAGTCGGTCGATCGGAAGCTTGCTGAGATCGAGCCTCCGTGGAAGGAGCTTTGGCTCGCAGTGCCGCAGCCGCCGGATCGGGATGTGCCCGCCGGCGACTCGCCCGCGGACAATGTCGAACTTCGCCGTTGGAGCCCGAGTTGGTTTGATCCTGATAAGCCGTTCGTCGAGAATAAGGGGTTTGCGCCCAAGACACATTTGGAGTTGGTGCGCGATCTGAACCTCGTTGATTTTGAGCGCGGCGTGAAGATGGCGGGCACGCGCTCTTATGTTCTCAGAGGCGATGGCGCTCGATTGCATCAAGCGGTGCTTCGCTTGGCACTGGACTACGTCGTCAACGAACACGGATTTACCGCGTTGTCGGCTCCGGTGATCGTCCGCGAAGAAGCGATGGTGGGCACCGGCTTCTTCCCCACCGGGCGCGATCAGGCCTACCACATCGAGGAATCCAAGCGCGGCGCGGGGCACGATCTGTTTCTCATCGGCACCGGCGAAGTCAGCCTGATGGGGCTGCACAGTGATGAGATTCTCGATGCCGATTCGTTGCCGTTGAAATACGCGACCGTCTCCACGTGTTTTCGACGAGAAGCCGGGGCTGCGGGCAAGGACACGGCCGGGCTATTTCGCGTCCATCAGTTCGACAAGGTCGAGCAGGTGGTAATCTGCAAAGCGGATGAAGCGGAAAGTCGCCAATGGCATCAGACGATGATCGGGATCGTTGAATCGTTCTTGCAACGGTTGGAGCTGCCCTATCGACTGGTGCAATGTTGCACGGGCGATCTTGGCCCCAAGAACGCGGACATGATCGACATCGAATGTTGGATGCCCGGCCGAACCCCCGCCCCCGGAAGCGCGCCGACGGGCGAGAATAGTAATAAACCGTCCGGCGATTGGGGCGAAACACATTCCGCGTCGCGCTTGTATGACTATCAGTGCCGACGATTGAACATGCGATACCGCGACTCGTCCGGCTCAACGGTGATCTGTCATTCGCTGAACAACACCGTCGCCGCCAGCCCGCGGATTCTGATTCCGATTCTGGAGATGTATCAGAACAAGGATGGTTCGGTGACGGTTCCGCAGGTTCTCCAGCCGCACATGAACGGGCAGGAGCGGATTGGATGAGGAAGCGTTACTCGGACGAATAACTCAATGAGGCGACGAAGTCGAGGTCGTGCTGTGTCGTGGCCCTCACCGCATTGTCAATTCGGGATCGAATGACTTGGAGTCGCTCGTGTGCATCGTGCTGGCGAGCAATTGTGTCAAGATCGTTTACGCCGTGAAAATCAGACCAGTTATCTGGGAACGTGACGAGCCAATTCTCCCCGGGCCGACCAAATTGCCATCGGAAACCCTCGATAGGATAGGGATATTCGATCTCCTTGAGTAGCCGCACATAATCGCGAATCGCCGCGTCGAATTCATCATGCATATTCGGCTTCACCGCGTACTTGACCACTCGCGCCTTGGGGTGTGTCGCGGTAGACATCCCTTCCACGGTGCTCCAAGGATTTACCATCTGAGTGATGACCTGGCTCTCAACAAGGAAGCGCGTTTCCAGTAGTTCATCAACGGCAGTTTGAAAACGAACCTCGGACGCAGTGCCGGCGAACGCCTGCCTGAGAGATTCCATTGTGTCGAAATCCTGTAGTTTCTCACTGAAGAGAATCGCCCAATACCTGTGTAGGCCGGCGCGGTAAAGAATCCACTCATGATCTTCGCCTATATCCGATGTCGCCGCCTCGCGTGCAATCGTTCCAACGGCGTTCTCGAAACGATCGACATCGTCTGGCTCGACCGTGATCTCTAGTGCTTGAACGTAGACACCGAACTCTTGGGCCTCATCAAACGGCGATGAACGTTCCGGCGGCTGGGCGAAAAGGAAGCTGCACAGTCCCAGCAAGGTCAACCAACGGATGGAATGGCGAATCATGGAGTTCTCCTTCGACGTTTCGATCGTCCCTTATTCTACCGTAGCGACATGGATTCACGCAGAATCTCGGCAGTTGATTCTTCATAAAGTTGTGATTTGCCGAAGCCGGGCTTTGCGCCGGCAGCGACAGCTTGGGATTGGGCATCTTCAAGATTTGATATCAACATCGCGATGGGCGGGTCATCTTGCTTCGCGATTTGGCTGATCAAGTCAATACCGCTTTGTCTATCAAAGCCGCCGTCTAGTTCGCGATTCACGAGGAGCAACGAGTCGGACGTGAGGTACTCGCTGAGCGCAACAGTATCGTTTACGAAGACGATAGTCGCCTCAGGAAGCGCCCGGCCGACCGCCGTCTTGAGCATGAACATGTCGGGGCCGCAATGACCGACGAGAACGACCGTCTTGGGATTGCTCACGTCTAACTTTCCTGTTGATGACGACGTACCGCGAGATCGAAATGTTTGTCGCAAAGCGTAGAAGACTGATCGTAGCCAGTTAAGCATTCGCGATTCCGCCTAGCTCGACAAGTTTGGAGGTCACGGTTAGGACCAACACCCCCGGCCAGTGGAACTGTTTGGGTGAACGATCGTCGGCGCTGATCGCTTCGGCGGCTTGACTGAGCGAGTCTTGACCCAATGTGTCAGCGATATCCGGTGCGGCGCAAAGGGCAGCGCGGCGTAGGCCGGCCGCAATGACCGGCAACGGCAACTCCGCCAGCGCAGCCCGATCCCACGCCCGTGTGGTCGACGGGCCAAAGGAACTTTCGAGCTGGGCCTCCAGCGCATCACGGGCCATGGCCAGGGCGTCGGCAGCGCCGGTAGCGCGGCGACCGACCTGCGGCCAAAGCTCTTCCAGCACGGGCAGGACATCGCGCCGCAGTCGGCCGCGAACCTGTGTCGCGTCGTCGTTAGTAGGGTCGCGCCGGAACGTCAACTCAGCCATCAGACAAAATGCCTCACAATTCACCTTGCGCAAGCCAAGTAGCGGACGCACGAGTGTGAGATCACCATCCAGCGACCGACGCCACGCCATGCCGGACAGTCCGTCCTGACCGGCCCCACGGCACAGGGCGATCAGCATCGTTTCCAACTGGTCGTCGCCATGATGGGCCACCGCAACGTACGGCGCCTGCACGGTCCGTGCGACCTCGGCCAGGGCCGCGTACCGCAGCCGCCGGGCGTTCGCGGCAACATTGCCCGGCTCCTGGGCGGGATAGATGTCTTTGGCGTGATGTTCAACGCCAAGTCGATCACACAGATCTGCGACGTACGCTGCATCGTCCTGGGCCGCCGTTCGCAGATGGTGATTGACATGCACGACCGTCGGCTGGAGCACGACCTGCCCGTGGGCCCGGCGGTGTGAGAGCACCTGGCAAGCGCCCAGCAGGGCCACTGAGTCGGGCCCCCCGCTGACGCCGATGATCAGCCGCGCCCCCACCTCCACGCCGCAGCGCGTTCGCAGTTGGCGCTCGACCTGGGCCACGAACCGATGCCGTCTGGCCGCAATGGGAAGCAGCATCCGGTCAGGCCGGGGCCGGTCTACCGAGGGCGATGGTCGGGGTTGAGCAGGAATCGTCACGGCAAAATGATACGTCCAGACGGCGACACGCCGAAAGAGAGCGAAGGATGACCGATATTCGCCCCACCGGGGTTGATCATGGAGGTTTGACTTGGCTGTGACGGGCTCATCGGTGTTCGAGGGAAGCTACCTCCCCATGATGGCGGTGGTGGCCATAGTGGGGATCGGCGTGCTGCTGATGATTTCGGTTCGCAGCAAGATCGCCCGTCGAAACGCCGATCGCCCCTCGCCGCGCGAGCTGATCGAGCAACTGAAGGCAGCCGGCCGGCACCGCGGTGACGCTCAGTCGGCCTCGGCGGAGCTTATGGAATCGGCCCGGGTACTCGCCGCCAAGCTGGACAACAAAGCGGCCCGCCTCGAGGTGCTGATCCAACAGGCAGACGAGCGGATTTCGCTGATGTCGCAACTGAGCGGGACGGGCGCGGTCGCCCAAGACGGACCGCCGCGGACCAAGGCCGCCGAGTTGGATCGCGCCCGCACCCCCGTGGCGGCGAACGGCCCGCCGGTCTCGTTGGACCCGCTGACCCAGTCGGTGTACGAACTCGCCGACACCGGCTACCAGCCCATCCAGATCGCCCAGGAGCTCGATGAGCAAGTCGGCAAGGTCGAGCTGATCCTGTCACTACGCGATCGGTAGCTGTGACCTTGACGGATCAAGCGGCCCGACAGAGTCTCCAGGTCGCCGTCTTGGGGCCGGCATGTCACCGTCGATTCCGCTCACAAGCAAGCGGTACGGAACTTGGGTTCCCGGGGTGAGGCGTTACACTCGTGCTCGCCCCCGCCCCCGGATAGCTCGACGGTGGAGTCGGGCGATGGTCGAATGGGAAATGTCGGGTGATGTCCGCATTGACTTGGTCGGGGAGGGTCCGTTGGAAAAGATCTGCGTCATCTGTGACGAGGACTGCAGCGGCAAGCCGCGCACGAAGGATCGCCACGGCCGGTACTACTGCGCTGCTTGCTACGAGAAGGCGATCCGCGCACAACGCGAGAAGCGCCCAGAGGCGCGCCGACACCCGACCCCCGCCGCGAAAGAGCCCGCCCCGGCGCTGGGCATGATCGATCACAACATGATGGCCGAGTTCGCGGATGAGGCGGCGGCGGCGTCTGAGTCGGTCCCGGCCGAGGCCACCTTCAACTGCCCCGGGTGCGACCAGCCCCTGCCGCTCGGCACGAAGATCTGCGTCAATTGCGGGATCAATGTCGAGACCGGCCGTTCGATCGTGACCAGCCGGCGGCTCGACGAGAACCTCGTCTACAACAACGCCGAGCGGATTCTGCGCTGGGTGAGCTGGCTCGTACCCTTTGGATTCTCCCCACTCGCCTCCGAAGCTATGGGGATGCGGCGCCCCTTCACCACATGGGCCGTCGTTCTCCTGACGATCTTGGTCACGTCCTGGTTCTGGTTCTCCACCAGCGCACAGATGAATACCCGCAAGAACCTGATGCTCTGGTCGGGCAGCGCGCCGTTGACCGCCGAGCACATCACGATGAATTACCAGTGGACGGATTGGGGTGACGCCGATGCGCTCGACGCGGCGATCATGCGAGCGACGGCCGCGGCCGAGGCGTCGAACTCCAACCGCATCGACATGGACCGGATCATCGTCGAGGCGCACGACACGCTCACCCCCAATCAGCAGTTCGTCGGCCGCTTCCAATCGCATCAGCTCCTGACGCACGCTCTACTGCACGGGGACATCTTTCATCTGGCGGGGAACCTGATCTTCCTGCTGATCCTGGGCGCGCGGGTGAATTGCCTCATCGGCAACATCGCCACGGTCATCGTCTATCCCCTGCTCGCCGTGGCCGCGGCAGGGATCCAGATGCTCACCAGCGCCGATACGGAGCCGATGGCGATGCTCGGTGCCTCCGGGGCCATCATGGGGATGGCCGGCATGTACCTCGTGCTGTTCCCTGTGAACCGCATGCACATGAGCGCCTGGTTCCGCTGGTGGTTCTACTTTCGCATCAAGTTTTGGACGATGCGCGGCTGCTGGGCCGTGCTGGCGTTCATCGCCTTCGACGTGCTGTACATCTTGATCGGGATGGAGACGGGGACCGCACACTGGGCGCACGTCGGCGGCTTCCTGGTCGGTGTTGCGGTGGCGTTGGGCCTGCTGCTGGGGCGCGTGCTCGACGCCGGCGGCGGGGATCTGCTCTCGGTCGTGCTGGGCCGCCACGCCTGGAAGCTCATCGGCCGCCCCGGCACGAGCGACCGCGTCGGCCTTCGTCTGCCCGGCGTGTAAGGGATGTCCCGCGCAACAAGCACAAATGACCTACGCCACGCTGGCGGCGGCGAGCGAGAGGATTTCGAAGATCACGTGCGAGGCGAGCAGGGTCGTGATGTTCGCGTGATCCAGTGCAGGAAGCACCTCGACGACGTCGGCCCCGACGAGATTTAGACCCGCACATTGCCGCAGAAGCCCGAAGACCTCGGCCGATGTGAATCCGCCACAGCACGGCGTCCCGGTTCCGGGGGCGTAGGCGGGATCAACGCAGTCGATATCGAACGAGAGATACGTTTCAGCGTCGCCGAGGCGTTCGAGAAACGTTCGTATTCGCTCGGGGCCGTTGCCGGTGCGCCACTGCTCGTACGTCACCACTTCGATGCCGTGCTCGTCAGCGTAGTCGAAGTCGTCGGCCGAATTGACCGGACCACGGATACCGACGGTGAGCATCCGCTGGGGGTCGATCAAACCATCTTCAATCGCGCGGATGAACGGCGAGCCGTGCGTCCACTTCTCGTCCCAGATTATGTCGTAGGTATCAAGGTGCGCATCGAAGTGGAGTAGCGCCAGGCCGCCGGTCGGTTTGCCGCGGCGCTCCCATGTCGCGCGGATGTTGGCGTAGGCGGTTGAGTGGTCGCCACCGATGGCGAGGAGCTTTGTGTGGTTGGGGTCGCCGAGGGATTGCGCGAAGCCGCAAGCGGCGTGGAGGGTTTCCTTGCATGAGTATGGATGAACCGGGGCGTCGCCGGCGTCGGCCAACGAAAATATTTCTGCGATATTCAAGTTGTGTTCGATATGCACCGGCTTGATGTATTGCGACGCATCTCGAATCGCGCGGGGGCCGAAGCGCGCGCCGGGCCGGTACGTCACGCCGCCGTCGAATGGGATTCCGTACAGGGCCCAATCGACGGGCCGGCGGCTCGGATCGACGGAATCAATCAGCGGGAAGCGGCAGAACGTCGCCACGCCGGCAAACCGCGGGTGCTTGCGAGCATCGGGCAAGGTGGTTCGTGGAGTCTTGTCGGAAGCCATTTGGACATGGTCGGCGGTTTGGCGCAAAACGCAAGTCGCTTCCTCTATCAGTCGTCCTGGCCCTTTTCTTCGCGCCGGCCGTCGTACCACAGATCCAAACCGTCACGTTTTCGGACGCCTGCCGGGCCTCGGAGCATTATGACCGCACCACCCTTGAGCAATTGAAAGACGCCGTTTTGTCGGAGCTTGCGTCCGGACGTTTGGACATGCTGGGTCAAGACCACGAATCGCCCTCGACGACGCAGCGCCATCGCGAGCCACACTTCTTCCGAGGCATAGAACGCCTCATCGAACCCGCCGACCGCCTCGAATGCGCTGCGCGACATGAACATGAAGCATCCGCCGACCATTCCACTGAGGTGCATGAGCTGTTGAACGATCGCCGCGGTGAAATGTGCTGCGAGTGAGAGTCGACCTCTGAATTTGATCGTAGCCCCGCCGCCGATCGCGCCCCTTTCAAGCGCACGAATCGCAGCGCGGAGCGTCGCAGCAGGTACCAGCGTGTCCGCATCAACGAAGATGAACACGTCGCCCGCCGCATTCGCAGCGCCGGCATTTCGTGTCGCCGCAATCTGGCGATTCTTGACATTGATGATCCGAGCGCCGGCCGCCTCGGCGAGCTGCGCTGTGCGATCAGTTGAGGCGTCGTTGACAACGATGATCTCGTAGTCACGCCCCAGGGCCTCGGCCGAGACTTGCAACTGCTTGACCGTCGCTGCGATCAGCACCTCTTCGTTGTAGGCGGGGATGATGAACGAGAGCATCGCGGTCAGTTCACCCACCGGTCATCCCAATGAATACCGCCCGGCACCTCCACGTCAGCCGACGTTTCCACCATGTTCGCGATCGGATAGGCGCAGTAGTCCACAGCGAACGCGGCGGCGGGGCGGTGGTTGCCGCTGTGACCGAGCCCGCCGAAGGGAAGCGTGCCGCTCGCGCCGGCCGTGCCCGTGTTTCGATTGATACATCCCGCCTTGACGCCGCGGAAGAAGTCCTCATACGCCTGATCGTCGGTCGTGAAGATCGAGGCGGCCAATCCGTAGCGCGTCGCGTTGGCCTGCTCGATGGCCTGATCGAGATCATCCACGATCGCGATCTGCACGAATGGACCGAAGACCTCGCAATCTCGATCGAGACTGAAGCGGTCAACTTCAACGACGCCCGGCGTGATGAAATGGCCGGCCCGATCCATCGCGGTTGCTTCCACCAGGACCCGTCCGCCGGCCCTCGCAAGGTCTCGTTGGAAATCAAGCACACCCTGCACCGGGGCATCGGAGATGAGCGGTCCCATGAAGACAGGCTCGGCCGAAGCGCCGGGGCCGATGAGCAATGTGGAGGCGGCTTTGCAAAACGCGGGGATGAACCGCTCCGCAATTGGGCGCTGCACGATGATCCGCCTCGTACACGTGCACCGTTGGCCGGTTGTAGCGAACGATGCTCGCACACATTCGATGACCGCCTGCTTCAGGTGACAGTCATCCATAACCACGGCTGGGTTATTCCCGCCCATTTCCAGCGCAATGATGCGCCCCGGGCGATCGAGATTGGCGTGAAGGATCTTCCGCCCCACGGACCATGAGCCGGTGAAAAGAATGCCGTCGATGCCGTCGCCTTCGACCAGGCGCGACGCGACGTCAGCGCCGCCTTGGACAACGTTGAACACCCCGGGCGGGAGTTCGGCTTCGTGCATCAATTCCGCGAGCAACTGCCCCACGGCCGGCGTCTTTTCCGACGGCTTGAAGACGATCGTGTTGCCCAGCAGCAGCGCGGGCACGAAATGTCCGTTTGGAAGATGAGCGGGGAAGTTGAACGGCCCAATGACCGCCATCACGCCGTGCGGCTTGAACCGGCAATGACCGGCGCGAGATTCCGTCACCGCCACCTCATATTCACGCACTCGACCGAGGCTGACGTCGTCCAGCGTGACGTCGATCTTCGCCGCAACCGCCTGCGCCTCGAAGCGAGACTCAGCAAGCGTCTTTCCCATCTCGTCGGTAATCAGCGCGGCGAGACGATCAGCGTGATCACGAACGACCTGTTGCCAACGGCGAAGCGCCTCTATACGGTCATCAAACGACCCGCCCGACCACTCGGGCAGCGCCTGCCGCGCTGCGTGTACAGCGTCGTCAGCGTGTTGGGGCGCCGGCTGCCCCTGCCAGATGACGTGCTGCGGCTCGGCCGGGTTTGTCGAGACGATCGAATCACCTGCGATTGGCAGGAAACGGCCACCGACATAATCACTGGGCGGATGAGTGAGCGCATCGGTCACCGCACGGCCTCGGGCGAGGTGCTCGAGGCTGCGCGTTCATCGGCCGACTTGTTGGCGGAATCGCTTCCCGATGGAATCGGGATTGGGAGCGGGGTCACACCGATCGACTCGCCCGGCTTGACCTCCAACACGTCCGCGACTTCCGGGGGGATCGACACGCCATCGTCGGATTCAGCGATCGGACAGCGCATGGCGCGGAAGCCGGCAGCGCCGTGTGTACTGACAAAGCCAACACTGGAGAAGTTCGTCCCTGTCCCTTTGAGCGTGACGGATTTCGTCGTCTTGACCAGGGAGATGTCATCGACGTTCGCCTCAAGGTATGGTCCGGCGTCGAACGGATCGATGCGCCCCTCATACGCAAAACCGATCCGCTCGAGCAATCGTTTCGCCGGTTCCGTCTCCGTACCCACGCGACCGACGAGATTGCGCGCCTCCGGCGGCAACAGCGACAGATAAATCTCGCCCTTGGGAAACAACGACGTAATGAATTCCTTGGAGCGCTGACAGAACCGGTCGGCCTCGGTGAAGCTGAGGTTGATGAATCGCCGGCCGAGATACTCCCACAACAGATTGCGGCTATCCGGGGTGAGCGGACCCATCATCTCGGCGAGGATGCGATCGGCGAACCACCGGCGGTTCAGGCCAATGAAATGGAATCGGACCAGGCTCAACTGCATACCGAGCTTGTCTTTGTGGCCGCGGTATGACGGCCCGAGAATCAAGCCGCCGATCTCCGACGGCCCGGTTTCGTCCGTTCCGAATTCGAGCGTGGTGTGCACCTGACCGGTCTGAAGGTCATCGCTGTAGTGCTCGCGCTTCCTGACTTGGAAGTACGTATGGGGATGACCCGGCCAGCTCACCACGGACACGATTGATGACGTCCCGATCACGTTCCCCGTTTCTGTGTCCTGAATCACAAACATGAACTCGCGCTCACGATCGCTGTCAGCCTTGCCGGCGAAACTCTTGCGCGACCGCACGATCTTGGTGCGAATGATGTCCGGATCAGCGGGCAGATTGATGAAATGCACCATCTTCGCCAGCTTCAGCAGCGTGGATGCGTCGTCGACCGTGGTTTGGCGAATGAGGAACATGAGTGGGGGAAGGAGTCGGGGATCAGGAGTTAGGGGTTAGGGAGACTAAGATGCGGCTTTGGCGAACGAGGACTCGACGATCTCGAACACATCGTCAAACTGTTGCGGCTCCATCACTCCGACGGGGGGGAGGAACCGGATGTGATACGGATCGTGGCCGCAGTAAAACGCAATGACGCCTTCGTCGAACATGATTCGTAGTACACTGGTAATCGTCTTCTTGTCACCGCCGAAGGGCGTCATACGCATCATCCCGCCCACGCCGCCGTAGAACCCGCTTGCGTGCGGAATCGGACTGAACCACTCCGGGTGCTGGGTAACGAGCGCCTCGGCATGTTCACAAAACGCACGGTGTAACTTTGCGATCTTCCCGTTGGGACCGTAGTACGCGCCCTCGCGCAGGCGTTGTAGTGATCGGCGACCGACCTGCAACCCGACGGCCGAGCCGACGAACGTCCCACTGAGCAAGCCCGGCTTGGGGTTGTACGCCTCGGTGTACAGACACGCGCAGATCTGACTCATCTTTCCGATCGTGACCACATCCACGTATTCGCCGAGCGTCAACGCATCGAAGTGGAACATTTCGTTGGTGCGTCCGAAAGTCTGAATCTCGTCGATCCACACCGCGATGCCGTTCGCTTTGCACGCCTCCATCAACGGGACGAAGAACTCGCGCGGCGCGATGTTGAACCCGCCCTCGCCTTGCACAAGTTCCATCACGAAGCACGAATGCTGATTCGGATAGCGGTGGATGTATTGCTGCAATTGGCGCAGGGCGTACTCCGTTGAGCGATCACCGTGCTCGGGATCATAAAACGGCATGTAGTCAACCTGTACATTCAGCGGAACGCCGACACGATTCGCGGATGAGTCGCCGATCTGCGACATCGTGGTGGATCGCCCCATGAAATTGTCAGCGAAGGCAAGGACGCGCGGCGCGGCATCGTGCTTCTGCGCGCACACCTTCAGCGCCGATTCGTTGGCCATGGTGCCGGAGTTGGTGAGAAAACAATACTTGAGATCGGAGCTTCGACTCGCCTCGGCGACGATCAACTCTGCGAAGTCGATCACCTCAGCGTTGAACTGGAGGTTGCCGTGCATGACGACGTCGCTCAGCGCGGCTCGGAGCGCGGTTTCGATCAAGTCCGGGTCGCCGTGCCCGAACATGTGGACGCCGATGCCGTTGATCATGTCCCACTTGACCGATCCGTCCGCCAACTCTACCAGCGGGCCGTTCCCGATGCCGGAGCCGATATAGGGGTACAGCGCCGGGCGACCGCGTAATTCACCGTACCGCGCCAGGGCATCTTCGTATGACTGTTTCAGATCATCTACGGCGGGGCGAGCACCAACGAGCGTCGATTGAACCTCGACCAATTCTGCGATAATCGTTTGGATCGCGTCGTTGAGGCCCGCGCTTTGGGCCAACGCTTTCGCAGCGGTGATTTCTGAGGTGCGTGGGGTCATTGTCAAGGCGTACTCCACCGGGCGTGCCGGTTCGATCGAAGAATCCGGCGCATCCTATCCGACATCGACCGGCTGATCTTCTTTATCGGCGGAGCATGTGGACAGCCACAGTCGCAATCGCTTAGCGGGCAGGGATTCTCACACGCCCGTCAGCGATTCTCGCCAGCAGCACGGCCAGGAGTTGGCAGCGCTCGACCAGGCTTGATAGCTCGACGAACTCGTCGGGGCGGTGCAGGTTCCCGCCACGAACGCCGAGCGTGTCGAGCGTGGGCAGGCCCACGGCCTGAAGGATGTTGCCATCGCAAACGCCGCCGGTTGAGGCGAACGGCAGCGACTGATCCAGATCGTCGGCCGTCGCCGCCGCCGCCTGCGCGAACTGGCGCACCGCCTCGGTCTGCGGCTTGGCGGGACGGTTCCAATTTCGATGCACAACCACCCGCGGCATCGCATCGGCGGACGTCGATTGCGCATCGATCGCAACCGCGAGTTGTTCGCCCTTTTGGGCATCTGCAAAACGCACGTTACCCCAACATGCCGCATAATCCGCGACGATGTTGGTCGCAGCGCCGCCTTGTAATGGACCTACATTCACGATCATCCCGTGATCGGGATCAGCGAGTTTGCTCAATGCGGTGATGATCTGGGCCAGTTTGTTGACGGCGCTTTCGCCATCGGCAAACGCCCGGCCGACGTGAGCGGATCGGCCGTGAACTTCGATCTTGAATTGGCCCGAACCCATGCGCTCGATAGCCAGCGATCCATCCGCGAGCGCCGGCTCCACCACAATACCCAAATCATGGCCGCTCGCGGCTTCGCGCAGCGCCGCTTCAGAGTGAAACGAACCCATCTCTTCGTCGCTATTGAGAAGCACCGTCCAGTTCAGGTCAACGCCGGCTTCGGCCAAGACTTCCAGCGCCGTGATCGCAATCAGCACGCCGCCTTTCATGTCCACACAGCCGGGGCCAACGGCAATACCGGCCGAGCGATCGACGTTCAGTTTCTGGAACGATCCGTGCGGATCGTGAACGGTGTCGAGATGGCCGACGATCAGTATGGAAGGCGATGTACCTGAATGGTGCTTTGCCAACACCACCGGCGGGATCGACGCCTGTGATGCAGGTGATGCAGATCCCGCGCCCGGTTGCTCAAGCCATTGTGGGCGCGGCTCACCCGGAATGTGCTCGATGACTGCGCCGAGAGCAGAGAGTCGATGGATCAGTACATCGCGGTACTGATCCAATCCGGTCGTGTAGTTGTGCCCGGTGGGGATGGCGACGTGCTCAACAAGCTGCGCGAGCAGTTGATCCGCGCGGGCGTCGATCAGTTCACACAGGCGACGATCAATATCGGTCAGCGGCATGCGGACATGGTAGAGGAAATGAGCGATGCGACACGACATGTAAAGCCGCGAGTCCGTTGTAAAGCCGCGAGCAGCGGCTCGCGTCGAACGGGGGCAATCGCGGTGACGGGCGCGTTTCCCGCCGGCACTGCCGGCGGCTTTACAGACGCGAGTCCGTTGTAAAGCCGCGAGCAGCGGCTCGCGACGAACGGGAGTCAATCGCGGTGACGGGCGCGTTTCCCGCCGGCACTGCCGGCGGCTTTACATGGGGGTGACGAACGAAAATGGACGTGCCGCGGGATCATGTCTTTGGATGTACTGCATCGTGTTGTGCCAATGCGACTGATCGAACACGTACGAGCACCACTTTCCCTTGGACCAAATCGGGCCGAGGTGGTCGGTGGTCCGATGAACAGCCTTGGTCGTCTGATCGGCGATCCAACGCGCGGTACGGTGGATATCGCGCCCGGAATATGGGATCAACAGGTGCATGTGCGTGGGTTGGATCGTCACCGCGACGATTGACAGGCCGCCGCCCGATCGATCAACGCATAACGCAAGAGCAGCGGCAACGGCGTCGATCATCGCGTCGGTCAGATGCACCGGCGGATGGATCATCCGCTCCCGGGCCATGCGCTGTCGAACGGGATCGCCCTCGTGCAGCGTGTGCGGTTCAATGAAGCCAATCTCGGCGTCCCACGCCTCCGACCATGATCCACGGTCATCGCCCGGCAACCACAAGCCGTACCCCGATTTGACAACGTGATATCCGATGGTGCGCGGCATCGCGTCCATCATACAAGATGTAAAGCCGCGAGCAGCGGCTCGCGACGAACGGGAGTCGATCGTCGTGACGGGCGCGTTTCCCGCCGGCACTGCCGGCGGCTTTACAGACGCGAGTCCGTTGTAAAGCCGCGAGCAGCGGCTCGCGACGAACGGGAGTCGATCGTCGTGACGGGCGCGTTTCCCGCCGGCACTGCCGGCGGCTTTACAGGGGCCAGCGTTTCCCGCCGGCACTGCCGGCGGCTTTACATGGGCCAATCGCCGGTGAAGACTTCGACGGCGGGGCCGGTCATGAAAACGTGATTGGTTTGTTCGTCCCAGTTCAACTGTAAATCGCCGCCGGGGAGATGCACACGCAGTTTGCGATCGGTGCGATTCCCGACGACGCCGGCCACGCACACGGCGCACGCGCCGGTGCCGCAGGCTCGTGTCGCGCCGCTTCCGCGTTCCCAGGAGCGCATCGTCACTTCGCTGACGGAAGTTACTTGGACGAAGTGAACGTTGATGCGCTGGGGAAAGGCTAGGTGCGTTTCGATTGGCGGACCGAGGCGCAACAAATCAATCCCGGCCACATCATCGACGAAGATAATCGCATGCGGATTACCCATCGAGACGAACGTCGCTACGAGTGATTCACGATCGACGGTGAAGCGGTGCGTCGATTCTTCGGAACCATCCAAGTGTTTCGCATCGACGGGAATCGCGGCAAGTTCGAGGGTCGGCTCACCCATGTCGACGGTCACGGTCTCGACCTCCCCGTGGCCGTTGACGGTGTAATCGAGCGCCAACACGCCGGCGCCGGTCTCGATGCGCATGGGTTTGGCGGTGGACAAACCGTGATCGTGGGCGTACTTGCAAACGCAGCGGATGCCGTTACCGCACATTTGAGATTCAGAGCCGTCGGCATTGAACATGCGCATACGCAGATCGGCCTCGACACCGTTCTGGGGCGGGAGGATAAGGATCAAGCCATCGCCGCCGACGCCGGTGTGTCGATCGGAGATGGCGCGCGATAACGACGCAGGATCAGCGACGGTTTCGGTAAAACCGTTGACATAGATGTAGTCGTTGCCGAGGCCGTGCATCTTGGTGAAGCGCACCATGGGGGTTGGTCTCATCGTCGGCGCGTGGTGTTGGTTCATGCGCCGAGGAATAGATAGGCCCCGGCGAGTCCCAAGGCGATGGCCGCGGCCAGTTTGATCCACCTCACCTGCCGGTCGATGGGCAGGGTCGAGGCGTCACGGCCAATGAGCGACGCCAGGTACGCCGACCGCCAGGCGATGGAGCCGTGCCGCCAACTGTGCCGGGTCGGGGCCACCGCGTGGAGCCGGGCGATCAGGTGCAACGCCTGCTGCATGGTCTGGACCGCCTCGACGGTGATCGTTTCGCCAGCCCGCTCAGAAGTTCGCGATTGGGCCTGCGGGTCAGATTCGTTTTCACTCGGGCTGGGCCATCGGCTGAGATGTTGCACGGCGAAGGTATCGGCTTGCCGCTCGAAGCGCCGCGAGACCCATCCGAAGACCATGAACAGCACAAGGACAGCCACGGCGGTGCCGAGAAAGTCCACCCATGGCTGATCGTCGACAGCCGGATCAACATCCGACGACGCGAAAAGGAACAGGACGAAGCTGAAGATGAGGCTGGTGGCCAAAATCGTCGCGAACAACGTCGCGAGAAGCCAGGGCATGTGATGCCGACGGATGTGCCCGATCTCGTGGGCCATGACGGCCCGGACTTGGCGCCGAGCGAGCGTCTCCAACAGCGCGTCGGTGAGCAGGACATAGCGTAACCAGCCGAACACACCCATGACCGCGGCGTTGAGCATGGAGCCATCGGTCTTCCACACGAGCAATCGCCGCACCTTGACCTTATGGGCGCGGCAGACGGTCAGCAGATCGTCGTGGATGGGGCCGTCGGGCATGGGGACGACGCCCAGGACCCACCGGGCCATCAGCGGGGCAAACACGAACACCGTGAGGCCGGCGGCCAGGGTGCTCAGATCAGCGACCGCGGCAAACCATTCCCGATCCGACCACGGGGCCAGCGAGAGGTTGATGATCTCCGAAAGGGTGAGGATCACCATGAGCGGGACAAGGAGCAGAAGCAGATGGAGACGAGCCTGCATCAGCACGTACCGCCCGCGACTCGGCGCGGGGTACACCGGCTGGCCGAGGTCCAGCCGGCGGAGCAGGACCGCGTCGCGGATGCGGCGCTCGATGGGGTAGTACGCCCACCAGGTCCCGAGGTAGCCCAGCAAAGGCGGACCGATCGTCACCAACTCGTCGAGAAGAATGAGGTCACCCATGGCGTTGCGCACCGTCCCCATCCAACCGAACACAAGCACGGCGACGGCGTGATTCACCAGGATCAACCAGCGCGCACCGTGTGCCAGCCGGTCGGCAACCAGTACGGCTCGAGGCGTATCGCCGCGGGCTAGCCTTCGGTCACACCACAACAGGCCGCCTTGGGTCAATCCCACCAGCACAAGGACCGGCCCGCAGGCCAGCGCCGTCACCATCCACGCCCCGATCGACCAGCCATCGTCGGGCGCGAGCCTCAGCCCGCCGTCCCAAGCCAGCACCACTGCGATCAGGACGATGGGGTAGAGCGGCATGAGGTGCGATCATCGGCAGCAGCCAACGTGTCGGCGTGCGGACCCTTGGGCGCCGGCATCAGGGGCGCCGCGCGATCCATCATGGCCGCTTGATCTCCCCCAGATCGACGATGACCCGGCTGTGGCGATAGAAGTCCACGTTCAGCGTGTCCTTCGTGACGAACGTGAACACCAAGCAGTTGGGGCGGGTGTTGTCCGCGTAGTTCAGATCGCCGATGCCCGGTCCGGCGTGCCGCGTATTGCGATATTCCTGGGCGTGGTTGTGAAAGTGAAAGACCGCGGTGTAGCCGGCATCCATCATCGCCTGCGATGCGTCGAAGCGATTGTCGGCCGTACGATACCGCGGTGGGAACTCCAGAAGCTCGAATCGGCCCTGCTCGTCCAATCCGATCACGCCGCCATATTCGCAGGATTCATCGTCGTGATCGCGATCAGCGTAGTCGAACAGATGCTCCACGATCGGCCCGGTGCGCATCGCCCGGATGGCCAGCAGCATCGCCGCCAGGTCGCCCCAAGTCAGCTCGGCCCGATGCGCGCCGAGTTGCTGGCCGTAGGTGCCGGGGAAACCCTCGAAGCGGCGGGAATTGATGTGAAGCCGACTGGCGTGGATGTGATCCCTGACGCGCTGATACAACTCCTCGACGGACGCGTCCAGAAGCCAGGGGTCATGGATCGAGGCCGCGACAACAATGGGCAGCGTTCGCAGCTCCAGCTCACGACGGCGGGCCTCGGGCAACCCGGCCACGGCCTGCACCGCTTGTGACCAGAACTCCGCCCGCTGCGGTTCACGCAGCTTCCGCATCCACAGGATCTCCTCGCGGTTGCGGGGCACCAGATCAAGCTCCACCGCACCAGCGCGGAGATCGATCAGCATCGGATCGTCCTGGCCGACCGTGGTGTCGGCGAGCAGCTCGATGAGACGATCGCGGTGCCCGAGGCGATGCAGCAACTCCCAGCACCGGGTGCGCAGTCCTTGCTGATACACCTTGTTGGATCCTACGAAGAGATCGAAAACGACATCCACGACATTCTGCTCGCCGTGGAGACTCACCAGCGCGTGGTACTCCACACGATCGGTATCGTCGACGAAGCCGATTCGGTTGGCCCAGGCGCTGATCAACGCCGGACTCAAATCCCGCCAGCCGTTTTCAACGATCAGTTCACAGAGCCGTTCCGCCCAGGCGCGGGCCTGCATTCGGGGCAGGCGCTGGCGAATGGTGCGCTTCAGCCCATCCAGATCGGAGCGGACGAGGCGCGTAAAGGCCGCTTCGCGAATGCTCGTGATGAAACCTGCCCGCCAGATCATGTCCTGCAAGGCCGCGTTGTATTGCGGATCGTCCGGCTGGGCGTCGAGCATCTCCATCGCCGCAATATGGTTCCGCGGGCTGGTCTGGGTGGTGCCAAGGGTGGCCAGGGGATCGGCGACCGTCGGCGGGGCGGCGCAGCCTGCCCACAGTGTCAGGAGTGTCAGGGAGACGGCGAATCCCGCTGGCTTGCGACCGGCGAACATGCGGGTAGTGTATCGGGCAGGTGGAACAGCGGTGGCCGGTTGCGCACGGCCGCCCTACGATGAGCGCACCTTGGCGTGAAGGTCGTGGAGCGGGGAAGATGTCGCAGAACGACCGGGAATCCCTCGCGAGCAGGCCGTTGGGATCATCCTTGCAAGAACGCGTTGAAAAGATCCTCGATCTCATCCGCCCCTCGGTCCAGTCCGATGGCGGCGACGTGGAGCTTGTCGATATCAGTGACGAGGGCGTGGTGCGTGTGCGCTTCCTCGGGGCCTGCGCGGACTGCCCCTCCAGCGAGATGACCCTCAAGATGGGAATCGAGCGAAATCTCAAAGAACACGTCCCGGAAGTCACAGCCGTCGTGTCTGTGAACTAAACCCTTGCACTATAAGTGTTTGTGTCGATTGAGCCGGGGCTGACCGCCGACCCGCGGCACCCGGACAACCGCCGAAAATGGGCAAAACTTGCTGACTGGGCCCGCGATCTAGTGTACCCTACGCAGTGGTGGGATCGCGCATGATCGCGCGATCACTTGGACAGGAGGTCCAGTGCATGCTTGTCATTACCAGACGCGAAGGGGAAGAGGTCGTCATTGGGGACCCCGCGAACCCCTACGGCATCGTGAAGGTCGCCTCGATCAAAGGTGAGCGAGTCCGGCTGGCGTTCGAGTTTCCCCGTCATATCGACATCCATCGACGCGAGGTCGCCGACCAGATTGCGGCGGCGAATCCGACGGTCGTGGGGACAATCCGTCCGGCCAGCGGCGACGGCGGCACCTAGCGTCTCCGTCGACCGATTCTCGGGGATCACCGCTGGCGTGAGAGGGCCGGTGAGCGATACGGGTGCGCTTCGCGGCGACCGTCTTGTGGCCAGCCCACTAAAAAGCTCGCAGCATGTGGTGGGTCACGCTGCGAGCGGGGGAAGGGAACAGACAGGCTCAACCCTGACAACCAGTCAGAAGAGCCTTGTGGCAGGAAAGGCCTCCGGTCCGGGCGAGGACCGGAGACGAACAGAATGATGGCGAGGGCGTCTTGGCCCAGTGCCTCCCATCGGTCGCGGCCGATGGGCCTCTTCGCCGCGCTGACGGCTCGCCGCGCTCATTCGTCCCGCGTCCTCCTTGACCATCTGGGACGTTGATCGCAAACTGACCGATCCGCCGCAGCCGATCGGGCCGAAAACGCCGGCACAACGTCTGGTGCGTTGATGGGTTGCCGACATTGCGGTCCGATCCTGACCGAACGGCCGGTCCTTAGGGGAGTACGGCTCGAATCCGTCCTTAGGCCAAGCTTCCGTGCTCGGCCGGCCGACTCCCCCCGTCGTATGTGCGCGTGGCCCTGAGTACACCCGGGGCGGGCACGTGCCGCAGATCGTCGTGCCCAGTTCATGAACCCGGATCGCGCTCGGGCCGCGGCTGCTCGATGAGGGCTTGCCGTGCGCGGTGAAAGATCGTGGTTTTCTCGGTCAGCTTCTCCTGCTTTCTTTGCTCCCACTGCCTCGGGTCCCGCAGCTCCAGATGGTCGCGCATACCCAGGATGACGACCTTGGATCCGATCCCCGCGGCGTCGAGCATCGCCTGTGGCAAGCGCACCCGGCCGGTCTTGTCCATCTCCAGACGCCGGGCGCTGGGGAAGGTGATCTCGTCGAACGCCATCATCTCCTCGGCCGGTAGTAGTGAGACCTCGATCGCCCCGGCCATGCGCTCGAACGTCCGCTCCGGCCAGAGCCACAGCGCATCGTTGGACCCGGCCGTGACGTAGAACGCCAGGCCGTCTCGCTCGGGGTGAAGGCGCGAGCGAATCTCGGCGGGTATCGCCAGTCGCTGCTTCGCGTCGATCGTATACTCGTATTCGCCTGTAAATAGCACGCATTCCTGCCTCGGCTAGGTGGCGGCACAACTTAACCCACCGCTCGCCACTTTGCAACACCCTTCCCCACTTTTCCTCATAATCTGGTCCCATCACGCCCTCACCACCGGCCCGGAATGCACGGTAAGTCACCGCCACCGCGTCGGTTGGGCCACCTCCCCCCTGCGAAAAAAAAACTGCTCACCCCGGCCGGAACGCAGATAATGGTTGCCCGCCACCGAACCGATCAAACCTCTGACCGATCCCGCTGGACCGGACGCTCATGATTCTCGCACCGGCGTCAGACTCAGCGGGCCATCACCAGGCACGGTAAACCAGATGGATGGCGAGCTTCCCCGAGCACTTGGCCAGATTCCCTCCGGCCTGTTCCTGCTGACGACGAGCTACGACGGCCACCGCAGCGGCGTTCTCGTCAAGTGGGTTCAGCAATGCGCCGTCCGGCCACCCATGGTGATCGTCGCCATGAGCAAGGGATTGCCCGTCGAGCCGCTGATACGCGACAGCCGAAGCTTCGTCCTGTGTCAGATTGCCCAGGACGACCGGCTTTTGCAGCGGAAGTTTGCCACGCCGCCGGATGCGCGGGAGGATCCCTTCGTCACCATTCCGACGATGACCGCCGCCAGCGGCGCTCCCATCGTCAAACAAGCGGTCGCGTATCTGGATTGCGAACTGGTCCGCCACATCGACCTTGAGACGGATTATGCCTTGTACGTCGGCAAGGTCCGCCAGGGCGGCGTGCTCAACGAAGGGCAACCAGCCGTGTTCTTGCGCGACAGCGATCTGGTCGCATAAACGACACGAGCCGGCCTATTGGCCCAGAACCGTGTTCACGGCCCGGCTGATCGCCTCGTCAAACGCCTGCTCATTGAAGCGCTCAGCGTTTCGGCGACACTGCACGGGATCGATCTGGGCCTCATCCAAAGCCGCGATCGCCTCGACCAACGCCTCCACCGTATGTTGGCTAAAGAAAATGCCGGTCTGCGCCGTCACCGTCTCCAGCGCGCCGCCACCGGCAAACGCAATCACGGGGCATCCCGTCGCTTGGGCCTCGACCGGGATGAGCCCGAAGTCCTCGACCTGCGGGAACACCAGCGCCTTCGCCCGCCGGTACAGCTCACGCAGCGTCAGGTCGTCCACGCGACCGAGCATTTCAACGGTCGGCCCGGCCGCCCCGGCCAACGCCTTTCGCTGTGATCCGTCGCCGGCAACTTTCAACTTCAGCCCAGCGTGGGAAGCGGCCCGCACCACCAGCTCGGTCCGCTTGTACGGCTCCAACGCCGATACCACCAGCAGCCAATCCTCCCGTTGAACCCCAGGATCAGGTGTGAACCAATCCGTCCGCACCGGCGGGTAGACGACCTGTGCCTCTCGGCCGAAGTACCGCTGGATTCGCCCGGCCGTGTGCTGACTGTTGGCCAGGAACATTGTCACGCGATCAGCTGTCGCCCGGTCCCAGCGTCGAAAGACCGGCCCCACCAGCCCCAGGCCGATTCCGCGCCAACGGCCGCCTGACCCGGTCGCGTACTCCTGAGTCTGGGCCCAGATGTACCGAGCCGGCGAATGGCAATAGCACAGGTGCGGCGTGCCCTTGGGGGGGCGAATCGATTTCATCACCGCGGAGCTGGTCGAGATGAGCAAGTCGCACGGCGCAACCTTGAGCCGACCGACCGCCCACGGCATCAATGGCAAGTACTGACGCCGAAGCCGACCCGACGCCCCGGGAAACCGTTGCAGCGGCGACGTAATGACGCGGCAGGCCGAGATGGCCTCGGTGAGCGGTCGGCCGTTGCTGACCAAGGTGTACAGCTCGGTCGGGCCGAACTGCCGCGCCAGACGATCGAGCACGAACTCACCGCCGCGCATGCCGACCAGCCAGTCGTGAGCCAGTGCGATCCTCGGTTTGGATTGGTTGTGTATCATCCGCCGATGTCATCGCCGCCGCCAAAGACCGCAGACACTGGAATCGCAGTGCATCCGGCCAACCGGCTTGGATTGGACTACGCCGCCCAAGCCCGCAGCCTTGGCGACCCGACAGCCCCGATCATAGACGTTCACAGCCACCTCAACGGCACGACCGCGGCCGAGATCTATCGTCGCGTCGCCGACCTGTACGGGGTCAGCCTCACCTACTCCATGACCCAGTTGGAGGAGGTCGAGGCGATCCGTGCGATCCTCGGCCGGCGGGTGCGGTTCATCGCCGTGCCCAACTACACCGGCGAGGACCGCAGGCACCACCACGGGCCGGGGTTCGACAAGCGCATCAAGCAGTTCCACGAACTGGGCGTGCGGATCGTCAAGTTCTGGGCCGCCCCGCGCGGTATCGACTTCGGTCGAGAGATCGGCGAGCCGGACCTGTTGCGGTTGGATGGATCGGCTCGTCTCAAGACGATGGAGCTGGCGGCGGACCTCGGCATGATGTTCATGACGCACATCGCCGACCCCGACACGTGGTTCACCGCCAAATACGCCGACGCCTCGGTGTATGGGACAAAGGCGCAACAGTATGAGCCGTTCGAGGCGCTGTTGGATCGCTTTCCCGTGCCGTGGATCGCCGCGCACATGGGCGGTTGGCCGGAGGACCTTCAGTTCCTGTCCGGATTGCTGTCGCGCCACGACAATCTCTACCTCGACACGAGCGCCGCGAAGTGGATGATCCGCGAGCTGAGCAAGCACCCGCGCCTGGAGTTCGTCGCGTTTCTTGAGCGATGGAAAGGCCGCATCATGTTCGGCTCAGACATCGTGACGTCGGATGAACATCTCAAGACAGGTGAGACGCAAAACGATGTTCACGCTCGGGCCAACTCGGCCGACGAGGCGTTCGACTTGTACGCCAGCCGGTATTGGGTCTTTCGCACGCTCTTCGAGACGGACTACGACGGTGAATCGCCGATCGCTGACCCCGACTTGTCGATGGTTGATCCGGATCGCTACGACGAGATGGACGCCCCGCAACTCGTAGGCAAGTCCGTTCCGCCGGATCTACTCCGCAGCCTCTACCATGACGCAGCCCACGATCTCCTCGACCCGCTGCATCGTGACGAGTGCTGAAGACATCGCCCCCATAAGCGAGCCAATCATCCTTCAGGTCAATTGGAGCTGATCTCTCACAAATGCCGCTTGGATACAGCCAACCTGTGGTACCCTGTTCCCATTCGGCCGCACGGGGGCGCCAGTGGCCAAGGACTTGCCGCTAGGCACCACTGTACGGCCACTATGCACTGTACGGCCACTATGGCGGGAGGAGACCAGCCATGCTACATCGTCACTTAGTCAAGAATCGCGCGAGTCGTGCTTTCGCGGCGATGACCACGATGTTCGTGATCTCAGGCGCAGTTCACGGCGGAGCTATTCTGTTCGTCGATGATGACGCACCGCCGGGCGGCGACGGAACGATGTGGAATACGGCCTATCGCTTCCTTCAGGACGCCCTGGCTGATGCTTCCGGCGGCGGCGTCACAGAGGTTCGCGTAGGGCAAGGCACCTACAAGCCTGACCGTGACGAAGCGAATCCCGACGGCACCGGCAACCGTGAAGCAACATTCCAACTGCTAAACGGCGTGGCGCTGATGGGTGGTTATGCCGGTCTCGGCGCGAAAGACCCTGATGCCCGGGACATCGAGCTATTTGAAACGATCCTCTCCGGCGATCTGATCGGAAACGATGAGCCTGACTTCGTTAACTACGAGGAGAACAGCTACCACGTCACGATGGGAACTGGTAATGATGACACCGCTCTGCTTGAAGGATTCACAATCACAGCCGGGAACGCCAACGGAGTAGATCCAAACGATCGCGGGGGGGGCTTCTATGCTTACCCGACTAATGCAATGATTGCATTTTGCAAGTTCGAAGCGAATTTCTCCAGTGGAGATGGTGGTGGGCTCTATTCACGAAGTGGCCGTCTGGATTTGCTGCACTCGACCATTGTTGGGAACAAAGCAGGTAGCGATTCCCCAGCCTCAGGAGGCGGAATGGCATTGATATACGCATCCGGATGGTCCCGAGTGGAAGGTTGTACCTTCGCAGGAAACTCAGCGACCAACATCGGTGGAGGAATGTATTACAAACCTGGAAGCTTTATAACGATTACGAACTGTACGTTCGAGAATAATACTGTGACTGGTCCGTCAATTGCTGCGGCAGGAGGAGGCGGACTGGCAGTACTCACTCAATTCGAACAAGAGATGGTGATTCAGGATTGTAACTTCTACAACAACACTGCCAGCAGTGCAGACACTTACGCAGTGGCCGGAGGATTGGCGCTCCAAGGATCAGGTATCCGAGTTGTGAACTGTGATTTTCGTGGAAACTCGGCCAATGGATCGCTTGGAAGTTTGGGCGGTGCCTTCCAGGTTCAGGCCAGCAGTCCATATTTCGTCAACTGCTTAGTAGCGGGAAACTCCGCAGATCTCGGGAGTGGACTCAGCAACATTCTAGGTGCAAATGCAACATACGTAGACTGCACGATTACCGGGAACACGTCGGCGAAAGGAGGTGGGGCATTCTATAACTACGGTGATAGTGAGCCTCTGCTAATCAACTGCATCTTGTGGGACAACGGTCCACAGCCGATTATTGTGGACGAGGATAACGCCGTCACCACTGTGAAGTACAGCGACGTACAAGGCGGTTGGACCGGCAACGGCGGGCACAATATCGACGCCGATCCGATGTTCGTCGCCCCCGGAAGTGGCGACTTTCGTCTTGCGTCCGGCTCGCCATGCGTCGATGCCGGGAACAACTGGGGTATGCATTTGGACTACGACCAAGCTGGTATCTTTTTGTGTGAGCTGTTCCCCGTTGATCTTGACGGCAACCCACGCTTCAACGGCGACGAAACGGACGTCGATCCCGGGTGCGGCGTACCTGTCGTCGTGGACATGGGCGCGTACGAGTATCAGTTCGATCCAGCTGACCAAATCACCTTTGCCGATCTGAACGGTGATGGCTCGGTTGGCGTTAAGGATCTGCTCTTCTTGCTGGGCAGCTGGGGTGTGTGCGGCAAGGGCTGCTGTCTGGCCGACCTGGATATCAACGGCAACGTCGGCGTCACCGATCTCCTCATCCTGCTGGGCAACTGGGGGTCGTGTCCGTGAAGAAGAAGGCACTGGGCATCAGGCATTAGGAATTAGTGAGGATGGCATCGTGGGATCATGGGATCGAGAGGCAGGGTGTAGGGGAGGGTTTGAGCTGGCCCAATCACAAGCGAGTCAGGCCCAAGGCCTGACCTACGCACTGCACGTCGATTAGTGATGGGTGATGGGGACGCGCCCGTCGCTAGCGCGGGTCCGCGGAGCGCCAGATTTGGCCGCGATAGAAGTGACATCGGCCGGACGGGATGTTGATGAAGTCCGGCCGGCGGCCGTTGTAGGCCGCCTTGATGACCCCGCCAGCCACCGACCTGTCGATCACTGGGGCGCAGCGGGGCCCCCGCCGTCGCTGATGCTGGTATTCTGCCGTGTCCGTCGTCGCGCACGCCCCAGTCGGCAGGCCGCGGGCGCGGCGGCGACCGGTGAATCTCGATATGAGCGACTCCACGACCACAACCTACACCACCGGCGAAATCTGCCAGCACGTGGGCGGCGAACTCGTCGGCTCGCCGGACCTGCGGATCGGGGGCGTGGACAGCGTCGATCGCGCCGGGGCGGCGCAGATCACCCTGATCGGGAGCACCGAATTTGCCCGGGCGTGGCCAAGCTGCAGCGCCGGCGCCGCCCTCGTGAAGCGCGATATCGATCTCGAGCCGGGCGAAGGACGCACGCTCATCCGCGTGGAGAACCCTGATCTGGCGATGGCGGCGGTTCTGGAATTGTTCGCGCCCCCGCTGCCGACGCCTGCCCCTGGAGTCGATCCCACGGCAACGGTCGCGACCGATGCCGCGCTCGGCGATTCCGTGGCGATCGGCGCCGGCAGTGTGATCGGCCGGCGCGTCTCGATCGGGGCCGGCTCGGTCATCCACCCGAACGTGACCATCCTCGACGACTCGACCATCGGAGCCGGCTGCACACTCTGGCCCGGCGTGGTAATCCGGGAGCGGTGCGAGATCGGCGACGACTGCATCCTCCACCCCAACGTCGTCATCGGCTCCGACGGCTTCGGCTATCGCCCCGCGCCCGACGGAATGTCGCTCGTCAAGATCCCCCACATCGGCACGGTCCGCCTCGGCCGGGCCGTCGAACTCGGCTCCGGCACCTGTGTCGATCGCGGCAAGTTTTCCCAGACGGTAATCGGTGACGGCACGAAGATCGACAACCTCTGCCAGATCGGCCACAACTGCCGCATCGGCCGCTGCGTGATTATCGCCGGCATGGCCGCCCTCGGCGGGTCCGTGGTAATCGAGGACGGCGCGCAGATCGGCGGCCACGCTGTGATCAAGGAGCATTGTAAAGTCGGCGCGGGCGCGCAGCTCGCCGGCGGCGCCGGCCTGATGCACGACATCCCGCCCGGCGAGCAATGGTTCGGCATCCCCGCCCGCAAGGCCACCACCGCCTTCCGCGAGCTCGCCGCACTCCGCAAGCTCCCCGACGCGCTGCGAAAGAAAACGCTGCACCCGGATGACGTTTGACGCGCAGCGATAACGGGGCGCAAACTCCATTCGACGAGCAGTGAAGCTGTATGCTGCTTCGTACCCGATCCAAGGCATGATGGGATGGGATGGACCGCCGCTCCCACCGGAGCAGGTAGCCAACGCAGCCTCCGGCATCCGCCTCGCGAGTTCCTGACTTCGCCTCCCGGGATGGTTTCATTACTTGTCCGCATTCGGTCAAGCAAGCCTACGGTGGTCGCCCGGTTCCATAACTCACCCGAACCCACCAACCAGTCCTTGCCCTGCGAATAGCGAAATCTTGAGCATTCTTTCCTCCCAAGCGCCCTTGCGACACACCTGGCAGGGGCGCTTTTTTCTTGTGTTGAGACTACCTGACTTCCTGCGAATATACTTGAATAGAGACTCAGATCTGGCGATTCTGTTTAAGTTGGTTAGAGTGAACCCTAACTGGAGTCTTCGTTGAACCAGAAGCGCCCAGATAAACAGCGTAGCGGCCTTTGGGGTCTCTTCGGACTGGTGGCAGCGTTCTCCTTGGCCATGTCCCTTGGGCAGTTTATCGCCGCCAAGCGCGCGGCCCCGGATACGAGCGTCCGTATAGCGGCGACGCTGGTATCGTGGGGTCTCACGACTGACGGCTTGTCCGTTGGGGTGAGCGCGAATGAGATCAACCGACATGTCGCCTTGCTCCGTAGCCGAGATGGCGAGAAGCGTGTCCGGGCGGCTGATTGGCTGGCGTCGCGCGGCGTGCGGGACGCGGGTCCACAGATCGCGGCCGCGATGGCCGACGCGGGAACCTGGCGTCCCTGCCAACTTGCTCACAGCTTGGGACAATTAGGTGACGAGCAATGGGTTGGGACGTTGGTCGCGGCGGCGAAGCAAGCTCGTAATCTCGACCTCCGGGCCTGTGCGACGCTCGCCCTGGGTGAGATTGCGTCGCCGAGCTCGGTCGATGCGTTGATCGATCTGGGCCGGTCAGACTCTTCACGCAGTATGGCGCTGGAAGCGCTGGGCAGGATCGGCGACCCGTCCGCGCTGGAGTTTCTTCGGTCCGTCGCTACGTCACCGCGCGACGAGACCGAACTGGATATTGCCCGGCGCGCGGTTGAGCGGATCGAGCTCATGCGCCGGGCTGACCCCATCCCTCTCCTCGTCGCGCGGGTGGAGACGTCGGGTCGGGGAGGCCGTCTGGAAACCTGGGCGGTGCGCGCGCTGGCAAGACTTCACGACGCGCGGGCTATCCCCGCATTACTCGATGCGCTGCGCCGTCCACAGATCAGCCGTAACGAGCGCATTGTGGTGGCGGCCGGGCTGCTCGCCCACGGCGAAGCCGGCACGGCTGCGCTCCAGCAGGTCGTCGACAACCAGCCGCAAAGCAAGGTCGGCCGGACGGCGATGGCCGCCTTGCGCCTGATCGACACGATGGGGTATGCACCGACCCTCGCAAGTCGCTGAGAACGAGGTGCGAGGCGACGCGCCAGGCGCATTCACCAACAGCGGGCCGATCCCGCGTTACCTGACCGTCTGATGCATCATTGGGACCTGCCCGAAGAACCACGCAGGACCAGCCCAAAAGAGGTTATCGACGACGAACCAAGGTCCGAGTTGTTAGCATGGATGCAAGCTGAGTTCAAAGGGAAGACACGATGAGGCACCAACTCCAAACCACTCTCGCCAGCGCCTCCGTCGTGATTGGGGCGTCGGCTTTGATTTCTCTTTCGGGATGCGGGGGCGATCAGCAAGAGGATGATGCACAAGTGGCGGGCGGGCCCGTCGCGGACGGATCGCCCGAGTCGGCGCAAAAGGAGGCGGAACTGACGGACGGATCGTCGGACCTGCGGTTGATAACCGGGCACGTGCCAAACCTCGTTGACGCGACCAGCGGCGAGCACGAGTACACCAATCGACTGATCAACCAAACCAGCCCCTACCTTCTCCAGCACGCGCATAACCCGGTGAACTGGTATTCGTGGGGACCTGAGGCGTTCGAAGCCGCGCGACGCGAGGACAAGCCGATCTTCATGAGCATCGGCTACTCCACGTGCTACTGGTGTCACGTCATGGAGCGCGAGAGCTTCGAAGATGAGCAGGTTGCCGCGTACATGAACCAGCACTTCATTGCGATCAAGGTCGATCGCGAAGAGCGGCCGAATGTGGACGATATCTACATGGCGGCGGTGCAGACACTGGCGGGGCGAGGCGGCTGGCCGATGTCGGTGTTCCTCGAGCCGCAGTCGCTCAAGCCATTCTTCGGCGGCACCTACTTTCGGAAGCCGCGCTTCCTCGCGCTCCTGCGACAGATCGCGGGCCAATGGACCAGCCAACGCTCACAACTTTTGCAAAAGGCCGATCAGACCGCGCTCAACGTGACCCGGCGGCTCGGATCGTTATCGCGGCCACAGACGATTGACGGCCGCGACGTGGACAACGCCGTCACCAGATTCCTCTCCGGGTTCGACCAAACGAACGGCGGTTTTCGTCGCGGAAGGCCGAAGTTCCCGATCCCGACCAATCTTCAGCTGCTGATCTACGCGGGCTGGGACAACCCCTCGATGCGCCAGGCCCTGCTGTTTACGTTGGACCGCATGGCGATGGGCGGGATATACGACCAGATCGGCGGCGGCTTTCATCGCTACAGCACCGACGCGCGCTGGCTCGTGCCGCACTTCGAGAAGATGCTCTATGACAACGGGCAGTTGGCGTCCGTCTATGCCGAGGCATATAAGCGTACCGGCGACCCCTTTTACGCCGAGGTGCTGCGCCAAACCCTGGACTATGTTCTGCGCGAGATGACGAGCCCGCAAGGCCGACTGTACAGCGCTCAGGACGCAGAAGCCAACGAGCGCGAAGGCAGCAGCTACGTCTGGACGAAGGATCAGCTCCGGGCGGCGCTGTACGAGGCCGGACTCGGCGACGATACCGACTTTGCGCTTGCGGTCTACGGCCTCGATCGCGGTCCGAACTTCCAGGATCCGCACCATCGCGAGGACGGTCGCAAGAATGTTTTGTACCTGTCGAGTAAACCGGCCAGCCAGGCGCGGTCGCTGGGCATGTCGCTGCCCGAGTTCCAGGGGCGTCTCAAGAAGGTTCAACGGGCGATGCTGACCTCGCGCAACGCACGTGTGCAGCCGATCACCGACGACAAGACGCTTGCAGCATGGAACGGATTGATGATCGCCGGTCTGGCGGACGGCGGGCGGGTGCTCGATGATCCGCGATATCTCGAGGCGGCCAACAATGCGGTTCGGTTCATCCTCACGAATATGCGTACCTCCGACGGCGGACTACTGCGCACCTACCGATCAGGCACGGCGAGGATAGACGGTCTCCTGGAGGACTATTCGTTCCTCATCCGTGGATTGCTGGCATTGCATCGGGCGACGGGCGACAATCGATTGGTGCAACATTCGATCGAACTGGCCGAAGCGGCGCGGGGCCGTTTCTGGGATGATTCCTCCGGCGGCTTCTTCGACACGCTCCAGGGCCAAGCGGATCTGTTCGTTCGTACGAAGTCCACGCGCGACGGCGTTGTACCGAGCGGCAACTCCGTCATGATTCATAATCTCCTCGACCTCTATGAACTCACAGGCGATCCACGATATCTCAACGACGCCGCGGCCACACTGAGGTTCCTAAGCCGCAAGATCAAGACCCAGCCGACCGGTAGTTCGATCGCTGTGTTGGCGCTCAATCGCTTCGCTGAGGCGTATCCTGCCTACCTTCCGGGCCAATCACAGCGTACCGCGGCGCCGCCCGATCCAGTTACGATCACGACGAGCACGAATACCGTGCGCGTCGCGCCAACCGAACCAGGTAACGTGGAAGTGACGCTTCAGATCAGCGACGGCTACCATGTGAACGCGCACGATCCCGGATTGGCCCAACTTGTCGGGTTGACCGTGCAGGTGATCGGCCAGGGGCTGGAGGTGGAGGTGAACTACCCGGCCGGTGCGCCGTACCGCGGCCCGCTGGGCGACAGTGAACTGCGCGTGCACAGTGGTCGGGTGACGTTATCAGTGCGGATCACGCAGTCCGGCCCGGTGCAAGGCCAGCCGAAGCTCATGGTTACCTATCAGGTCTGCACGGATAAGGTGTGTCTGGCGCCGACGCGCAGCATTCTGCCGATCAGGATCGTCGCCGCCTCAAGCAACGAGTGATACTCGGAGCATACCGCCGTCGCGTCGGGCCGCGGAAGGCGCGAACGCCCCAACTGTGCGCTACGAGGGCCTTGTTGTGCGCGTTGGCTTGTCGGAATCCTTGCGCTGCTGCAGGATCGCGTCCAGCGCTGTGCGGGTGGCCCCAACCTCGATCCACACCTGCTTGGAGACAACCTTTCCCTCGGCATCGAGAACGTAGCCTCGGTTCGGACGGCCGCTGTAGGCGTCTGTCACCTTGTTCTCGTAGCCGTCGACAAGCACATGCAGTTTGAGGTCGAGCTTTTCGGCGCACAGCTTCGCACATTCCAGGCGCTTTTCAAACGAGGTGTGCTGCGGAATCTCGATGCCGGCCCGCGTGTTGACTGGGGCAACCCGGCCGTCCGTGGGATGCGCTTCGAGGGTATAGATCATGATCCATTGCACATCGTCGCCGTATTCGGATCGAAGGTCCGCCAGGTCGTTCACTTTTCGCCGAAAGACCGGACAGGTGTAGCTGCCGAACTCAATCACCACCGGTTTGCCGCGCAGCGAACTGAGGCTGAGCTTGTTCTCATCGAGATCCGTCAACTCAAAATCGGGAGCTTCGTCCCCAACGTTGGGTCCCGTGGCGGGATCAAAGCCCCCGCGGCCGCCTCGCCCTCGCTGCGGCATCAGATCCAACCCGGCAGCGCAGCCGTCCCACGCTTCTTGTCGCGCGGCATCCAGAATGGCGCGAGAATCGGCGAGAAACTGGGCGTTGATCGGTTTCAGCACGGCTCGCATTTTCTCCATCATCCCGCGACGACCCTGGCGGTTGCGACCTTGCTGGCCCTCACGGTCGCGGGGTCGCTGACCGCCGCGCCGCATATCAGGCATCATCTCGCGCATCGCGCTGCGTTGGTCACGGCGAAGCTGCCGATAACGGGCAACGATCTGCTCCATTTGTTCATCGGTCGGCCCGACGGCAGCCCGGATCGTTTGCAAGACCTCGTCGGTGCTCGGATCGATTTGATCGCGACGGGGACGGTTGGGGCGTTCTCGCTGTGGCTGGCCGGACGTGGCGCCGTCCGGTGTCTCATTCTGTCCGTAGCTCCAACTGCCGAGTGAAAGCGTAAGGGCTACGACGGCAACAAGTAAATAACTGCTTCGCATCGTGAGGATTCTCCTGAGGAGCGTGTAAAGCCCGTCAAACTTAAACGGTGACTGCGCACCCATTATTTCGAGAAATCATCGACATTTTCCAAGGGCCGAGTTTTGGATTCTCATTCGGTGTACGCTCGTTGGCGATCCGTTCAACGCTCATCAAACCGTTGATGCGCAACCGGGGCATCCTCCACCATCGAAGCATGACGCCCTCGTTGGATAGTACGATCTCGCCGACCCGTTCATCCCCCGCAGTTGCCGGATTCTTACGACGAATCGATGACCATCGCCCGGCTCCACGACACCGTTGCCATCCGCATCCTACGGACACCGGGTCGCGGCGCACTCGATGAGCGTGCAATCGCCCTGGCCAATCTCAACGACGTGCACGATCAGCTCGGCTTGAGGCTGGCCCCAGGCAGCCGGGACCCAAACGGGGGCGAGGACGGCTACGAGGGCAAGTCGGGGATATCGCATATCCCGCCTCCTCCGGCAACAGGATACGACAGTGGGCGTCTGGGCTGATATCTCACAAATGCCGCTTGGATACAGCCCGCCTGTGTTACACTGTTCCCGACCGGCTGCACGGGGGCCCCGATGGAATCGGGGTCTCCGGGGGCGGCCATCCCGATGGAATCGGGACGACGGGCACCACTGTGCGGCCTCTACCTTGAAGGAGGTTGAGCGATGTGGTTCAAGTCGAACTTCACAATCCCGGCGGTCGCTGCGATTAGTCTCTGCCTCATTGGCGGGACACCCCCCCCTGCCGCCGACATACTGCACGTTCCCGACGACTTCCCGACAATTCAGGAGGCCATCGATGCAGCCATGGATGGTGACGAGGTGGAGGTCCATCCAGGCACGTACAACGAGACCATCAACTTCCTCGGCAAGGCCATCAGAGTGTACAGCACTGACGGCCCTGACGTGACGATCATCGATGCTCAACAAACGGGCACGGTGGTAACCTGTGACAGTGCAGAGGGACCGGATTCGGTGCTGGAGGGTTTCACGATCACCGGTGGCAATGCCGGCTTCGGCGGCGGGATGCGCAACATCAACAGCTCCCCCACGGTGACCAACTGCACGTTCAGTGAGAACACGGCCGACGCCGGCGGCGCTCTGTTCCTCCAGAACTCGAGCCCCGCGATCATCGGGTGCACGTTTCGCGGCAACTGCGCCCAGGTCAGCGACGGCGGCGCGATATACAACCTCTACGGCAACCCGGCGCTCGTCAACTGCCTCATGAACGG
>JACZXL010000350.1 GCA_022571635.1 Planctomycetota bacterium | reverse complement strand
GAGCTGAAATCTCCAGACTTATCGCCGCTCACGATCTTCCCGGGGCGACCAAGGCGTACAAGGAGTTGCTCGCCGAAGCGCCGCAGGCCGTGCTCGCCGAGCCGCATCAGCTCGATGTCGCCAATCAGCTTTACGCTGACAGCGAGCACACGACTGCCGCCAGCGCGTATGAACTATTCCTCGAAAAGTACGCGTCGTCGTACAAGGCCAATGAAGTGCGCCTCATCCTCGGCCTGATCTATGCGCGACGACTGGACAAGCCAACGCAGGCCAAGGCGCTTATTGAGCAGGCCAAATCCAAGCTCCGCGATAAGCGTCAATCCGCGTTGGCGGATCAACTGCTTGCGGAACTCGAAGGATGAGTTCAACCCGCATCAAGATTTGCGGGATCACTTCGGTCGAGATGGCACAGGTCGCCATGGAGGCCGGAGCGGACGCGATCGGGCTTGTCGTGGACGTTCCCAAGTCGCCGCGTTGTCTGAGTGTGGAACAAGCCAATGCGATCGCCAAGACCCTGCCGCCGCACGCGATGACGGTCGTCGTGCTCCAGGACGCCCTGCCTGAGTTGGTTGAACACTTGCCCGGCACCTGGGTGCAATTGCACGGCGACGAAGACGAGATGCTCGTCGCTCAGTTCGCCAAGACCAAGCACGTCATCAAAGGGTTTCGCTTTGACCCCCAGCAGGTGCGGCGATGGAACGCTGACCCAAATGTCGACATGTTGCTTGTTGACGGATCGCCCGGCGGTGAAGGCGCAGCGTTCGATCACCGGAAACTGGCTGACATGATGCCCGCGATCGAGAAGCCGATCATCCTCGCCGGCGGACTGAACGCTGACAACGTCGGGGCAGCGATTCAAATGGTGCATCCATTCGGGGTCGATGTTTCAAGCGCGGTCGAGTCGGCGCCGGGCATCAAGGATTCCACGTTGATCCGCGACTTTTGTGACGCGGTAGCGCGAGCCGATGCAATCGGTTAGGATCTGCTCCGAACCCTCAAACCGCGGTCTTGGACTTGCTCACCAATCGAATCCCCTCGATCCGCAGATTCTTGTCCACCGCTTTGGTCATATCCCAAAGGGTCAGGGCGGCGATGCTCACGGCGGTCAGCGCTTCCATCTCCACGCCGGTCTTGGCTGTCGTTGATACCGTCGCTTCAACGCGCAATCGCTGCGGTTCGATGCGCTGAAAGTCAACCCGCACCCGATCGAGCGGCAACGGGTGACACAGCGGAATCAGATCATCGCATCGCTTGGCGGCTAGTATCCCGGCGATACGCGCTACGGCTATTGCTTCGCCTTTGGGCACGTCGCCTGCTTCGACCTTATCGAGCGTCGTGACTGCAGCGCAAAAGAATCCCTCGGCGGTGGCCTCGCGCCGCATCGGTGGCTTATCCCCGACATCAACCATCGACGCTCGACCTTGCTCATCAAGATGTGTCAGTTCATCGGACATTTCAAGAATCACAGAAACGATTGGGTGGGAGCATACACCATCGTGAATCCTATGCTCCGTCTGATCCATTGAGCAGGAAGGCTGAGCGCCGGCGAGATGATACAATCCAGTCCACGAGGTGAACCATGCGACTCCAACGAGATTCTATTCTCATTGTGCTGGCGGTGTTTGTCACTGGATGTAACCAGACGACCGTTCCCCAAGAGACGGCATCCTCCACGCCGCCGCCACCTGAGGTGGATGATCCGAAGACGGCCACCTTCGTAGGTCTGACGGCTCCGAAACCGGTGACCTGGATCGAGCACCCGCCAACCGGCTCGATGCGGGCGGCCAACTACACCGTCCCCGGGCGCGATGGAAACGAAGCGGCCCACATCGTCGTGTTCTACTTTGGACCCACCCAAGGCGGTCCGATTGATGACAACATCAGCCGATGGCGCACGCAATTCCAAGTAACCGACAGTGGCGACCTTCCTGAACCGAAGATCGATCGCTTCGACGTGGACTCCATGGCGGTCACGCTCATCGAACTCGTCGGTGAATGGCAGGAGATGGGCACGGTTTCGTTCACGCCCGACCAGGTCTTCCTCATGGCGATCGTCGAAGCGCCGGTCGGCAGGGTCTTCATTCGTTTTGCTGGGCAAACGGCAACGGTCGAAGCGAACCGCGAAGATTTCATGGCAATGATTCGAGGACTCCGCCGCGCATCCACATCGTGAACCAAAGACATTGGTTCCCGCTCCCACCTTTCCTGGGCGTTACCACCCGAAGCGTTCTTCCGCCCACGGGTCGCCGTGCATGTGGTAGCCGTTGATTTCCCAGAATCCCGGGGCATCGGTTGCGCGCAGCTCGATGCCGGTGATCCACTTCGCGCCTTTCCAGAAGTACAGCCGCGGCACCACAGCCCGCACCGGATATCCGTGCTCCGGCGCTAACGGTTGGCCATCATGCAGATACGTGAGCACACAATCATCATGCGTGAATTCATCCAGCGGAACGTTCACCGTGAAGTCCCCGCCCGGCTCCGAGGCTGCGTGCTGCATCACGAAATTCGCTTCCGACTTCGGCTGGGCAAGCTCGATGAGGGTCTTGGTTTGAACGCCGGTAAACGTGTTATCCAAGCGTGACCAATGTGTAACGCAATGGATATCGCACCGCACCTCGACC
>JACZXL010000132.1 GCA_022571635.1 Planctomycetota bacterium | reverse complement strand
AACTCGGCAAAATGTCAATAAATCGGCTTTGGAATCTCGTGGGTATGAGGTACGATGCCCTACAGCGCCAGGATACTTTGGGCGGGCTGTTCGATCGCACCCATTTCTTCGGGACGAGCAGACCAGCAACAGCCTCACCGAGGTGTCCGATTAGGGATCGAAGAACCACGCTAAGGAGAAATGCAGACATGTCACGACCCACACTGCAACGGCTGGCTCGGCTGAGCCTCGTTCCAGGAATCTGTACAGCACTTGCGCTGGTGGCCGGTGCGTACGCCAACCCTGACAACACTGGGAAGGATGCGAGTGTCGCGGTACAAGCCGTCGACACTGGCAACGAGTTGTCCGGAGCGAACCCATCGCCGGGCAAGGTGATTGGCGGAGCGCTCGGATCTCGTCTCCCCGGTCCCCGTGCAGATGGATTCGGAGGTCTGATACTGGCCGGCGGACAATGTGAGAATGACTGTGGAGTCGGCGGCGCCCCCGAGGGCGAGGTCTGTGCGGGCGACAATTATGTTGATGCGACCAACGGCGGCTGCAACTCTGTTCCGAGTGTCTTCGGCGATGCGTTCTGCGGCGTCATCATTTGTGGAACCTCGTCTAACTTTGACACCACCGGCGACGGGCAATCAAACTCTCGCGATACCGACTGGTATCTGATCAGTGCCGCGGAGCTGGCGGCGGCAGACACCGACAACAACGGGGTTGTCCAGTTCCAAGCGACACTCACGTCCGAGTTCGACGGCGTCACGTTCTTCATCGCCTTCGACCCGGACTGCGGTTCCCTCGCCTTCCCGGGTTCGATCGGCTTCTCCGGGGCAAGCTGCGCCGGTGGCGAGCCCGCGGTAGCAACGCTGATACTTGACGAGCATCCCGCCGGCGTCGTGGTGTTCGTTTCCACCGGGAACCCCGACGGCACCCCCATTTTCGCGGGCTTCGAGTGCACCAACAACCCCGCCCTGAATGACTACACGTTGCTCATCGAGTGCATCGAGCCGCCGCTCGACTGCGCACCCGGCTCCGGTCCCTGCGGCGAACCGAACGGATCCCCCGGCTGCGAAGACCCGGAGTGCTGCAAGTTGGTGTGCGACCTGGATGGGGGTGATCCGAACTGCTGCATCGAGCCGTGGAGCCAGATCTGCGTCAACCTCGCCATACAGCTCGGCTGCGTGGCCGAGCCCTGCGTTCCCCCGAAGGGCCTCGAAGGTGTTTCCGTACCGTCGTCCGAAGACTTCGACAGCTACGCGAACGGAATGCTGTTGGTGGGCGTCAACGGTTGGGGTGGCTGGGACGACGTCCCGGGAGTCATCGCCACGGTGTCCGATGTCGTGTCTCATAGCCCTCCGCACTCGGTCCTGATCGATACTATTCCTTCGAACGACGACGCTGTCCAGCAGTACGTGGGGGCGTATTGTGAGGGCCAATGGACCTACACGATCTGGCAGTTCATCCCCTCTGATTTCGTCGGCACCTCGTACTTCATTCTGCTGAACACCTACCAGGACAACGGTCCCAAGAACTGGTCGACGCAGGTCCAGTTCAGGGCGTCCGACGGGGTGGTGGAATGGGATTTCGAGGCCGAGCAGTTGCCCCTGATCACGAATCAGTGGGTCGAGATCCGCGTCGAGATCAACCTTGATACGGACAGCCAGCAGTTCTTCTACGATGGCGTCCAACTGGGCACCAGGCTCTGGACTGACAACAACTTCCAGGGAGGCCCTGGTGTGCTAAATATCCGGGCGGTTGACCTCTATGCCAACACCCCCGGCGGCGCCAGCGTCGTCTACTACGACGATGCAAGCCTTGTCCCCGCCGGCGGCGAGCCCTGCCCGGCGGACTTCGACAACAGCGGCGCCGTTGACGTGAAGGATCTGCTCTTCTTGCTGGGCGCCTGGGGGCCGTGCCCGAAGCAGGGAGATTGTCCTGCCGACTTCGACGACAGCAACGCCGTTGACGTGAAGGATCTGCTCTTCTTGCTGGGCGCCTGGGGCCCCTGCCCGTAAGCAGCGCCAGTCGACTTGTTCCAACCACCACACCCCCGGCCTTCACCGGCCGGGGGTTTTCTTTGGGCCGTGAGCACCTGGTGTCAGGGTCGACCCGCCGCGGCGGGCTCGGGGCGCTCGCGCGGCCCGGTCAAGGGGCCGGCGAGGCGGGGTCCTGCCCCCAAAAGCGGGACTGGGGAAGCTGGATGAACGCGACGGAGGCGCCGGTTCCTGGGTTAGCACGGTCGCCGGCTTAGGGCCGTGTTGGTTCCACTCCGCCCCCGCAGTCCACAGAAACTCGGCAAAATGTCAATAAATCGGCTTTGGAATCGGGTGAGTATGAGGTACGATGCCCTATAGCGCCAGGATACGCTAGGCGGGCTGTTCGATCGTACCCATCTCTCTCTTCGGTACGAGCAGAGCAGGAAGGAAGATAGTCTCGCCTGGGCGCCCGATTAGGGATCGAAGAATCAACTGAATCTAAGGAGAATGAAGACATGTCACCCACACTGCAAGGGCGAGTTCGGCTGAGCCGACTGCCCGGGATCTGTATGGCGTTTGCGTTGAGTTCTGTTGCCTTCGCCGGCATCGACTGCGGCAGCGAAGCCAACTGTCAACTTCCCACCCAAACGGGCCACGGTCCGAGCGGGGTCGTGGCGGCGACCAGCGACTTCGCGGCAGGCTTCACGGTGGCCGAGAACTTCGCGATCGACGCGGGCGGGACCATCACGGATTTGTGTTGGTGGGGCACGTACACAGACTTCGTGGTTCCATGTCCCGATGGGGACGTGGCCGACAACTTTACGATCACATTCCTGACTAACAATCCCGGATGCCCGACCGGCGCACCCGACGCGATCCTGGCGGGACCGTTTGCGGTGGCCGTCACGAAGATGGCGACCGGCAACGTGATCCCCAGCGGCCTTGGTGATCTGGTTGAGTACCAGTACACGGCGACCATTCCCGGGGGCGTGATAGTGGGGGCCGGCCAATGCGTCTGGCTCGAGATCCAAAACGACACGACGGGGGGAGTGTGCCTTTGGTTGTGGGAGACGGCCGAGGGTGACGGCGGCGCGTTCCAAGCCGGCGCGGCCACGGACTACGACCTGGCGTTTTGCCTGAACTTGCCCCTTGGCGACACCTCGGCCTGTGTGCTGCCGATCAACCCGGCGTGCGAAGGCGCTAAGGGTCCCTGCGGCGGACCCAACGGCTCACCGGGCTGTGAGGATGCCTGCTGCTGCACACTGGTGTGCGACCCGGCTATGGGTGGTGATCCGGGCTGCTGCCTATTCGAGTGGGACGAGCAATGCGCCAACCGCGCCCTGGATCTCGGTTGCGCGACGCCGCCGCCGTGCCAGCCGGAACCGAATTGCCAGGTGTTCGACACGACCGTTGCGTTCAACAGCACCGGCGGCGACCTGTTCGTCTCGGCTGACGACTTCACACCTCTGGCCAACGGCAACATCACCGACATCTGTTGGTACGGCGTCTACTCCGGCGATGCACCGCCCGATGACTTTACAGTTCGTTACTACGACGATGCCGACGGCCTGCCCGGCGCCGTGATCGCCGAGTTCAGCCAGGCACAACTGATCGGCTTCACGCGTGAGGACAGCGGCGAAGCCTTCCCCCCCTTCGTCTACAGTGCGACGCACGACCCGGTGCCCGTGGAAGGAGGCGCGTGCTACTGGATCGAGATCAGCAATCCCAACGATGACAGCGTCTCCTGGTTCTGGGATACGGCCGGGCCCGCTGAGGGCAACGGACGCATAGCGCTGGATGGCATTGTGCCGGATGGGTACGACACGGGGGATCTCCTCGCCCACGATCTGGCGTTTTGCCTGGGCTTGGAGCTCAGCCCACCAGCCTGTGGGTTCGTGACCGATACCCTGTTCAACACTGGACCGGAAGATGTCGTACTGTTCAACGGGAGCCCAACGTTCCTTGGATGGTCATCAGGCAACCTCTGTATCCCCAACTGCCCCGGCGATGAGTTCCCACAGCGTCGAGTAGCCCAGGCCTTCACATTGCCCACATTGCCGCCTGGCCTGACGGCGTGGCAAATCAACCACATTGCGGTCGACGGCTTCACGCCGGCCGGGCTCGTCAACGATTTCCTCAACTTTGAGATCTTTACACGCACAGCGTTCGATGTGCCGCCCACCGCACCCGATTCGGTCGCCTTTGGCAGCAGGCCGTTCCCCTTCGCCGTCGAGAATCCGGAGGGCGGATTCGGGGGTGCTGCATCCATGCACGTGATGATCAGCCCCGACGTTACCCTACCGCCGGGTGATTACTGGCTGACCGTCTATGCGTCCAACGTGGACGGAGCTGCCGTACCGTCGAACTTCGCATGGTTCACCAACGCACCCGATGGCATCAACAACTTCTGCACACTGAACACGCCGCCTCCGACTCCGGAGGACCAAGCGAACCCGAGTGTGGTCGGCTGTGATGGAACAGGCGATACCAAAGGCAATCCGTTTACGTATCGTGCCCGCCGATGGCCCAGTCCGCCGGAGTTCGGCTTTGGGTCGTACAGTTTGATCCCGTCCGTCCTGGATGTGGATCCGGTAAACGATCCGGATCCTGATCCGAATGACCTGTACAACGCGGCCTTTCAGATTCGCGGACAACCGGGAACCGGCGGCCCGCCCTGCCCCGCGGACTTCGACCTTAGCGGCGCCGTTGACGTGAAGGATCTGCTCTTCTTGCTGGGCGCCTGGGGTCCGTGCCCGAAGCAGGGAGATTGTCCTGCCGACTTCGACGACAGCAACGCCGTTGACGTGAAGGACCTGCTCTTCTTGCTGGGCGCCTGGGGCCCCTGCCCGTAAGCAGCGCCAGTCGACTCGTTCCAACCACCAACACCCCCGGCCTTCACCGGCCGGGGGTTTTTCTTGGCATGCCCACATCACCCAGGCGCAGCGATTCGATCGATTCTCACCGACAACCTACGGTCCGGAGGAATCCGTCAGGACGGACCGGCGTATGTATCTATGAACGCGTCGCCGACCGTCAGGCCTCGGCGCGGTATGCTGCAGGCGACGCCCTTGATATGAGGAACGTGCGATGAAGGTTGCGATAGCGGTGCTCTGTGCGGTGATGGCGCTGGACGTGCCGTCGGGGCGTCCGCCGACCGGGCCGCTGCAGCGCGTTGAGCCGAGGATGTACGACTTCAGCTTCAACGTCACCCTGAGCACGGTCTGGCAGCACGACGTAACGCAGCGACGGCGCTACCGGCTCCAGGACGCCCCCATCGTCTTCCCGGTGATCTTCCAAGGCGCCTACAGCCGAGTTCCTTCCGAGTCGCTTTGGGCCAAGCTCTGGCTTGAAGGTCGCGAAGATCCGACGCTCTCGCAACGAACGCGGGTGGACTCGGGCTTTCCGCATCATTCGCATCTGGCCGTGCTCACGGTGCCCCAGTTCAGCGGCTATTCACTGCGATGGCGGCTCGGATACCGGGTGCAGGTCTGGTCCAGCCGAATCAACGACGCCCAAGCGGCGCAGATCGCCTGGCCGCGCGAATGGCCCAAGGAAGTTCAGGACGGTCTGCAACGGCAGATGTATATCGAGTCGGACAACACCGTATTCGCGGAAACCGTGGCGAAGATCAGTGAAGGGCAGCTTCGCATGGTCCCGCCGTACCTGGCCGCCAAGGACATCGTGCGATACTGCATCAACAACATGCGCCTCAGCGGAGACGGCGTGAACCGCGGCAACGGCGGGATGTTGCACGGATTGGAGATCGTCGGGGCAACCCGCGCTGCGGCCACCGGCGTGGGCGGGCCGCACGACCTCGTGTGTCTGTGCGTGGCCATGCTGCGGGCCGCAGGCATCCCCGCCCGGCCGGTCATTGGGGTGGAGGAGGACGAAATCGACCGCGCCGTCTTCGTGAGTTGGGCGGAGTTCTATCTCCCCGGCGCCGGTTGGATTCCCTTCGATCCGGTTGAGATGCGCGGCAAAGGGATACGACACCTGGATGTGCGCCAGCCCTGGCCCGAGTTCGGCACGATGGATGATCTGAATCGACGAATACCGCTGGCGTACCACTTCGTGCCGCCGGCGGCGGTGGAAGCGCCGCAAAATGCCGCGGTGTGGGGCTGGGACCCGCGGCCGGGCCGGGATCCCTCCAGCGAGCAAATCATCGTCATGAGCATCATCTCACGAGGCCGCGGCGTGGATGACGCCCGCTAGCCCGGGACGCGCTCCTACCGCAAGAGACGCATGGCCAAGAGCGCGAAGGCGATGGCCGTGATAAAGGCGATGAGGGTGAGCCATCGGCGACGGAACCACCCCTGCACCGGAGGTTGGCTCACCGTTTCGCCGTCGAGATAGGCGCCGCACGACGAGCAGACTTCCGCCTGGTCCCACACCTCGGCCCCGCAATCCGGGCAAAAGGCGGTGTCGCCGCTGAAGCGCTCCAGGTCCTCGGGGCTTGGGTCTTCGTCAATCATCGTCAGTCCACCGTCGGCGTCGAGACAGGCGTGAATCCCACCTGGTGGGAGAAACAAAAGGTCGGCTTGCGACGGACAGCAAAGGCGGACCGCCGGGCCATCGGAAGGCTACTCATGCTATTCGAGACTCGAGCTGTGGGCGTAAGCGCGATACTGAACGACCCATGGAATTGGGCCGCCGGCGGAACCTCCTAAGCCGGGGCAAAAGCTTAGAAGTTCTACTTGGAATCGCGCGGGCGTGAGGTACGCTGTCCTACAGTGCCAGGATACCCCGGGCGGGCTTTTCAAGCGTTCCGGATTTCTTCGGGACGAGCAGAGCAGCAACAGCCTCGCCGAGGTATCCGATTAGGGATCGAAGAACCAGGCTAAGACGAGGAACGCCGACGTGTCCCCCCTCACTACCACGGCCTTGATCAGACGGGGGTTTTCTTCGGGCCGTGAGCGCCTTTTTGTCAGGATCGACCCGCCGCGGCATGCCCGGGGCGCTCGCACGGCCCGGTCAGAGGTGCCGACGAAGCGGGGCCGAACCATTAAGATGGGAGTTGGAGGCAATCTGGGAAATCTCGCGGACCCTCGGCTTGATCCAATGCTCTTGGGTCACGCCCCCCAATGGCACTCCCCGATCCGCGCCGGTCGAAGGCGTCCGCACGCTGCGCGGCCCTCGGCCCATATCACTATTTTTCTGTTGACTTGCGATGGGAAATCCGTTCCAATATTGGAGATAGCATAAAAAGCGTTTGGGCGGGCCGGCATGTGGTTGGCACTGTGGCCACGGCGCTCCGGGGACGGCTGGCCGGACGGCCGGCCTTCGACCATGATTGAAGAAGGAGAGGGAATCGCGGGCCTTGGGGCATACACGTCCATACCGTCAGCGCTTCTCTCCGGCTCAACTCGGTAGGAAATAGAAGTCAAGACGACGAAGGAGAACTAGGAAATGGTAAGCAACTGTACAAACACGGCCTCCCGCGCCGGCACCGGGATCTTCGCGTCCCTCGCGCTTGCTGCGGCTACCGCTGTTGCACCGTCGGCCTTCGGCCAATTGCAATGTGGCACGATTCCATCAGGCTCTGACGGCCAGATTGGAATCCAAGGCGGCTTCACTCAGGAATGTAACTTTGACGACTGTTGGGACCTCAATGGCAACGGCGCATGTGACCTCGCAGATGAAGATATTGATCAGGATGGGGATTGTGACGTTGCGGACTGCGGCTGGACCGGGCTCGCGTTCCCGATCAATGTTGCCGGCGCCCCACCCTGCCCGGCAGACTTCGACCTTAGCGGCGCTGTTGACGTGAAGGATCTGCTCTTCTTGCTGGGTGCCTGGGGGCCGTGCCCGAAGAAGGGAGATTGTCCTGCCGACTTCGACCTTAGCGGCGCCGTCGACGTGAAGGATCTGCTCTTCTTGCTGGGCGCCTGGGGCCCCTGCCCGCTCGGCGCTGGAGAGTTCGTGGATACGCTCACCTTCTCATTGAACACCAACCGGGCCGGCGGTGATGTGTACATCGTGGGTCCCACGGATTTCAAGGGTGTTTGCCAGCCGGACATCACCAACATCCTGGCCACGATGTGCTGTTCCCTGGAGGGCAAAGCCACCGGCGAGCCGCTGGTGCTTCACTTTCCTCCTGTGGCCATAGACGGCGGGCTCTGGGTGGTGTTCGTGGGCAGGACCGGCTCGGCTGGCATTGTTCCCGATGGCACTTGCGTGGACGTCACCTGTGACGGTGGCTTCACTGACGGCCAACCGTGTCTGGTCGATGGTGATTGCTTGGGTGGCTTCGACGGATCGAACTTCCCGTCCCACCAGGTGGCCCGCGTCTGTACCCCCGATGTGGATGGTAATTGCACGGCAGAGTCGGCGCCGGGACGCGCGTATGCCAACGTATCCCCCGGGGGCACGGGCAACCCCGGCGATTGGACTGATTTGCATGACCTTGGCGACCCACCTCTGGGCACGTTCTACGATGTGGCTTTGTCGAGCACGGGTCAGGCTCCCGATGACTTTGACTGCGCTCAGTTTGTCGGTGGCTGCTGCCTCTTCGACGGCACATGCACCGAGGATTCACATTCGTTCGAATGCGTCGACGCCGCCACCACCTACGCCGGCGACCGCGTGGACTGCCTCGCCGCCGACTGCCAGCCGCTGTGCCAGTTCACCAACCCCGATAACCCGGGGGGCGCTCCCTGCGGCCAGCCCGACGCCGGTCCCTGCGCGTTCGCCAACGGCTCGCCCGGCTGCGATGATCCGATCTGCTGCTGCGATGTTTGCACGAAGATGCCGGAGTGCTGCCTCTTCGAATGGACTGCAACCTGCGCCGAGCAGGCCACTGTCGCTCTCAACTGTGCGCCCGAGCCCGGCCAACCGACCGATTTGGCCACCGGCCCGGATGAGACGGTCGACGGCTACCTGCGCATCGGCACGGATGACTTCGGCTCCTGGGCCGACCCCCAGTTCGGCGGCAACGCGATCGGTGAGGCGTTCAATCCGGTCGGCGACGAACCTGCGGACGCATTTACCTTTGGGCAGTACTTCTCCGTCTTCCGCCAGGCTCAGGGTGAGAGTGAATCCCTCACGACCAACAGCGGAATGAATGAGATTTGCACCAACAACAACTCGATTGCACGTGCCCTCACGACGCTGTCCGTGAACTCCGACACCAACGCCGACGGCGTCGACGACACCAAGGTCAGCACGTGGGATCTCATCTCCATGTCGGGCATGGACACGTCCTGGGTGCTCACCCAGCACGTCTTTAACAATGCGCCCCTGGGCGGCCCGCTGGTGGCGATCGTCGACTTCGAGTTCGAGATCACCAACAACACCGGTGATCCCGTGGACTTCATCCTGCATCGCCACTTGGATATCGACTCGACCTTTGGTCCTGGCGGCTTCGGGAACGACAGCGTCGGCACCGGGACCAACGGGGCCCCCGGCGTCGACCGCTTCGTCTATCTGGGCGAGGCGGGCCACCCTGAGTGGCACATCACGCTCAGCTCACCTTTGGGCGATGCCTACTACGGCACTAAGCAATTCCTCAATCCCCAGGGTGACGGTTGCGTGGACAAGTTCTGTGTGGGTGGCGATAATGACGGCCAGGCGTGCGTGGACGATGATGATTGCTTAGGTGGCTGCCCGGAGCATGGCTTCGGCTCTGATGTCCAGATCTGCACGAACCTTGGTACGCCGGACTGCTGGAAGAACTTCATCCCCAGCGTCGGTTACGACACGGATGGAGACAGTGGCGGCAACCCTGGTGGCGACGCCTCCTTCGGCATGGATTTCCCGATCTCGCTGGCGGCCAACGAGGTCCTTGTCTTCAACGTCATGCTGACGTATGGCGCGAAGACCCCCGGCGGCGAGTAACCGACCCGCGCCGAGTTGTCACAACCACTACACCCCCGGCCGTCACCGGCCGGGGGTTTTCTCTGCGCTCTGACCTCGCGGGATCGCCGGACCGAACCGGCCAGCTTCTATCAATCGTCTACGTCAACGCCCAAAGACGATGTGCCGCCCGTATTCGCCCGGCTCGAACAGATGCACGCAACTCGGATCGACCTGGACCGCAACGTCCATCCCCGGCGCCAGATCGTGCTGGTTCGAGAGACGGACGATGAGATTAGCGCCGTCGTCCGTTCGGCCGTACACGTCGATCCGATCACCCAACGGCTCAGTGATGACGACTTTCAGGTGAATCGATGCGACCTCGGATGATCCGTCCGCGGTGTCGATGCGCAGCGCCTCCGGTCGAATGCCGGCCACGACCTTT
>JACZXL010000349.1 GCA_022571635.1 Planctomycetota bacterium | reverse complement strand
TGGGGCGAGAGCTCGTCAGCGCCTGCGCTGCTCGGGGTATTGACGTTGTCGGCTTCGGCGGTCCCGAGGCGCTGGACATCACCGAATCGGATGCGGTGCGGGAAGCCCTGCGCGGCGTCAAGCTCGTGCTCAACGCGGCGGCCTATACCGATGTTGACGGCGCCGAATCGCAAGCGGCCAAGGCTATGCGCGTCAATCAGCTCGGTCCCATGAACCTCGCCCGGACTTGCCGGGACAACGACGCGCTGCTCGTGCATTTCTCGACGGACTACGTATTCAACGGCGTGGCGTCTAGCGCGTATCGAGTGGACGAAGAGCCCAGCCCGCTGAACGTCTATGGCTTGAGCAAATTAGCGGGCGAACACGCCATCCGCGACATCGGGTGCGATCATCTCATCATCCGATCGAGCTGGCTGTTTGCGCCCCACAGCCGAAACTTCGTTCGGACGATCCTCGATCTGAGTTCACAGCGTTCGACCCTCCAGGTCGTGGCCGACCAGACCGGCCGACCCACCGCGTGCGGTGATCTGGCGAGCATGACGCTGGGGCTGATCGACGCGGGCGCCAAAGGCACGTTCCATGCCGCCAATCGCGGTCGCTGTACGTGGTTTGAGTTTGCCCGCGAGATTGTGGCGATCGCCGACAGCAACTGCCGGGTCGAGCCGTGCAAGACGAACGACCAGCCACGCCCAGCGCCGCGGCCACGATTCGGCGTACTGGATCTCACCGAAACGATCAAGCTGATCGGCAAGCCGAGGCATTGGAAAGCGGCGCTGCACGATTGTGTTGAGGCACTTGTTGTCGCAGGCCGAGCGGCGCCCGGTGGCCAGACGATATCGCCGACCGTCCAAGAGCGCTGACGATCACCGAGAAACACGACGGTTCGCGTCACTGAGGGAACTGAATTGAGGGCCGGATCAGCGCCCACAATCGGTCGATTATCGGGCATTCGGTGCAGATCGGCCTTGGGGCGGGCCGCAAATCTTCGTGGACCATGCGATTGGTCCGCTGGGCGCAAAAACTGCCGCTTGAGCCCGCTGAAGGCCCAACTTGAGCGGTTGGCCTGCCGATGTCGTTAGGGAAGGGTCGGGGACGGCAGTGGTCGATAAGCCATTGGAGACAATGGGTTTGTGAAATCATTCACCAACCTTGGCCCAAGCTGACTCGTATAGTCAAGGGGGAGGGGCTGACGATTGATGGAGTCGCGAATCGCCATTCTGGACGGTGTTCGCACGCCTTTTTGCAAGGCTGGGGGCGAGCTTCAGGGCGCTGGGGCCGACGATCTGGGCGCGATCGTGGTCCGGGAGCTGCTGGCCCGCACCGGCGTTCGCCCAGACCGCATCGACGAGCTGATCTTCGGCAACGTCGCTCAGCCGCCTCACGCCGCCAACGTCGCGCGCGTCATCAGCCTCAAGGCCGGCCTCCCGGAGAGTCTGGTCGCCTACACGGTCCATCACAACTGCGCGTCGGGCATCCAGTCGATCACCACCGCCGCCGGACACATCCGGACCGGCCAAGCTGACCTCGTCATCGCGGGCGGGACGGAGTCGATGAGCGGGATTCCGCTGATCTATGGTGCGCAGATGACCGCGCTGTTCGTGCAATTGTTCAAGGCCAGAACGATGGGTCAACGACTCAAAGCGCTGGCGTCGTTCAGACCCGCGCATCTCAAGCCGGTGGTCGCGCTTCAGCTTGGGCTGATGGATCCGATCTGCGGGTTGAACATGGGGCAGACCGCCGAAGTTCTCGCCCGCGAGTTCGGCATCACGCGCGAGGACCAGGACGCCTTCGCCTTGGCCAGTCACCAAAAAGCGGTGGCGGCGGCGGACTCCGGACGTTTCGCCGAAGAGATCGTCCCCGTCGCAACGCCCCCCGGTTACGCCCGCATCCAGCTTGTCGACGACGGCCCGCGCCCCAACCAAAGTACCGAAGCGCTGGCCAAGCTCAAGCCGTACTTCGATCGACAGGCGGGAACGGTCACGCCCGGGAACACCTGCCCGATCACGGACGGCGCGGCCGCGGTGCTACTGGCCTCTGAGCGTATGACCAAAGAGCTTGGCCTCGAACCGCTGGGGTACATCACCGGCTCGGCGTACGCGGCCCTTGACGGTTCGCGCATGGGTCTCGGTCCGGTCTATGCGACCGCGAAACTGCTCGATCGAACGGGACTGCGACTCAACGAGTTCGACATCGTTGAGCTCAACGAAGCGTTCGCCGTGCAAGTCATCGCCAACGAACGCGCGTTTGAGTCCGAGGCGTTCGCGCACGAACATCTCAATCGCGACCGAGCGCTCGGCGAGTTGGATCCCAGTCGCTTGAACGTCAACGGCGGGGCAATCGCCCTGGGCCATCCGGTCGGGGCCACCGGCACCCGGCTCGTGCTCACGACCCTTCTTGAACTTCACCGGCGTCATGTCCATCGAGGACTGGCCACGCTGTGCGTCGGCGGCGGACAGGGCGCGGCCGTGGCGCTGGAGGCGGCATGACCATGAATCAAGCATGGACGCTCACCATCGACAAGGAATGGATCGCCTGGCTGACCTTCGATATGCCGGGCGAGAAGGTCAACACGTTCTCCGAGCGCACGCTGAACGAACTGGACGCGCTGCTTGATGAGCTTGCGATCAATGA
>JACZXL010000131.1 GCA_022571635.1 Planctomycetota bacterium | reverse complement strand
TCGCAGCAACTCTACCGTTGTCGCCGATCACCTCGAAGCTGCGGGCGCGGATGACGCCCGGGATATCCTCACGTTGGGTCACTGAGAATATCACCGCCCCTGCGGAAATGGCCACAAGCACGATCACGACCCACCGCAAGCGGAACGTTTGGGTTTCAAGCTGTTTCAAGCGCTGTTCGACCGTCATGATTCACTCCTTGATCGATCAAAAGAATCGTCAAGGCCCGGCACACTGCGTGAATCTCAGGCCGGGCCGACCCAATACGACGCCGATCCGGAGGCGGATAAGATATGCATCGCCAGCCCCGGTAGCTCAGCTGGATAGAGCAGCGGTCTTCTAAACCGCAGGTCGCGGGTTCGAGTCCTGCCCGGGGCGTTCAGGAACGCAGTTTTTGTGCCGTTATACCCCGCGTTGCACGCCTGACCCCCGGCGATTGGCTTCGATGGAGGCATCAACATGAAGATTTTTCTAACCCACATTGGTGAGGAAGCCGGACTCGCCGCTGTTCTGAAGCGATGGATCGAGGATACCTTCCCTGGCAAATGCGAAGTGTTCGTTAGCAGCGACTCGGATGACATCGTGCCCGGTGATAAATGGCTAAACGAGCTCGATCAGGCTTTGACCGATGCTGGCCTCTTTCTTGTCCTGTGCAGCCCACGATCCGTGCGCCGGCCATGGGTCAACTTCGAGACCGGCTGCGGCTGGATAAAGCGTGTTCCGATCATCCCGATATGCCACTCAGGTCAGGCCAAGGGTGAGCTACCGCTGCCACTCTCGACATTCCAAGGTATCGAGAGCAGTCAGTCTAACTTTGCCAAAGAGCTGCTGAACGCGATCGCCAAGCAAGGCTCGATTTCGAAGGTACCGCCAATCGACTTCGTACAGATGATGAAAGAAATACGGGATGCCGAGCAAGCCAGGATCACCATCAGCGGGACACCCGAACCGCCAGCGACAGCCAGCACGGCGACCGCCACGCAAGTGATCGAACTCAAGGTGCTGGCGGAACTTTTGGAGCATGACAGGCCCGCTCTTCATGTCGCTGAAACCCTCGGTCTGCATGAGGCAGTGGCACAGTTCCATCTGGACGAACTGCAAATGAGGAATATGATTTCGTGTCACGGCACTTGGGGTCCTGACGAGCTTGGTGGCACATATCGGCTTGAGCATGCAGGCCGCCGTGTCTTGATTGAGGCCGGTTTGATCAAATAGCCTCCATCACCCGGGGAAGAAAAGGCGTCAGGGGAAGAAAAGGCGTCAGGATGATTATCTAAACCGCGAGGATTCGAACAATTCATCCTGACAGCTTTTCTGCCTGGTCCTGGCCGACGCCGTGCGAGTTCGGATCCTCGTTGTTCTCGCGGACCTGGAGCGCCGGCCCAGAGCCCGATCAGGCCGAGAATGATCATGACGATCACGATGCAAGCGACGATGATCCAGGGCAGGATCGCCTTCGGCGCTATGGACATCTGCGTCTTGCCAACGCGCCCGGGAGGACTCGAACCTCCGACCACCGGTTTAGGAAACCGGTGCTCTATCCGACTGAGCTACGGGCGCAATCCGCACCTATGGTATCACCAAGGCTGTTTTCGGTCCTGTCAGAATCAGCTTCGGTAGCCGAATCTGGCTTGCGCGTCAGTAGCGCGTCAGTTTCGGCTCCGTAGAGTGAAGTGAGAGCCGTCCGTCCGACCTCCCAATCACGGTCGTCGATGTCCCGGCACAACACCTGAGCCGTCTCCATCGAGGCACGGCCCATGCACCTGCATAAAACGTGAATGGGGACGAAACATGGGAGCGAACAGCGCTGGGCCGTGAGGCCTTACCCACACGAAAAAAAGATGCTCCCGCGCTGCGTCGAGCAGCCGGGAGCGTGGCCACAGCGGAGGGAGGACGGCTATGGCAGCACTAGGAACGATACAGGCCGAAGCACTGGGCGGCCATAAGCACCGTTATGTCATTGTCGCAACGGGCTGGCCAATCTCCACTTTCGGGAAGTCAAGCTTTGTATCCGCGATGTGATTGAAGTAGTTGGTGAACATGGTGTTGGCGATCGTGGCGATGATCTCCACGATCTCCTCGTCGGTGTAACCGGCGTCGCGGACATGCTCGATCTCTGTATCGTTCACCCAACCACGCTTGGCGATGACGTTGCGGGCGAATTGCAGGGCGACTTCCACCTTCGGATCATTTGAACATCCTTGGAGGTTCTCGGCCAGTTCAATCTCATCCAGACCGAGGTTCTTTCCGATCGCCGTGTGGGCTGAAGCGCAGTACTCGCAGCCGTTGGCATTGCTGACCGTCAGCGCAATCTGCTCACGAACTTGAGGGCTGAGGCTGCCGCGGTCAAGCGCCTGGCCGAAACTCAAATAGGCTTCGAGCACCGCGGGCGAATGCGCCAGCGTGCGGAACACATTGGGTATGGTGCCTATCTTCTTTTGCACCCCATCAAGGAGCGTTTTCGTCTTTCCCCTCGCATCGGTCGGATTGATTGGCTTGATACGAGGCATGGTTCTGGTCCTTTCGCGTTATCCCCTCCCATGGCGCATAGAGGGGAAACTTGGGTTCGGGCCGCGCCGGCCCGGCCGAGGCATCCTGGCTTCGGCTCGCACAAAGTATATTGATCGGTGATGCGTCGACAGATGATGCAGAAAATGCGCGTGGAATCCGTGGCCGAACTCGTGCGATTCGCGGTCACCGCTCTCGTGCATGAGGGAAACCCCTAATTGCCATAGGACAAACCACTAGAGCAGACTGCGATCGTGTGGATCGATACTGTGCTTGTCGGGCGCTGGCGACCCGGCTGATCTGCTGACCAAAGAATCGGCGGGGCGTCTTCGCTGAGCGCGAGGCGATCAGGGCCACCGCTCGGATCTTCGCCGAGCGCCGACCATCGGGGCAGGAGGCTCTTCTAGAGTTCGACCGCCACATCGTCGCCGTTGACGCGAACCCGATAGGTGGCGAGGTCTTCGTCGGCCGGCGGCCCGGTGACTTCGCCGGTGAGGATACTGAACGTCGCCATGTGCAGGGGGCACATGATCTCATCGCCCGTGACGTGACCTTCGCTCAGCGATGCTTCAGCGTGCGTGCAGGTATCATCGATGGCGTAGAACGTGCCGCCGAGGTTGACGAGGCAGATGCGTCGGCCTTGAACCTCCACGCACTTTGCTGATTGGTCAGGAATATCAGATGCCTTGGCAACATTCACGAACTGGGTCATGGCAGCGCTCCGTTGGGGCGGCATTGTAGGAATTCGTTCGCGTGCGCATAGGGGCGATCATTCAGGCACGTATGACTTCACGCCGGCTCCCGGGGAAGGTGCTGGCGGAGGTCCACGGTCGGCCGATGATGCAATACCTTCTGGAGCGCGTGGAGCGCTGCACCGAGCTTGACGGTGTCGTCGTGGCTACGTCAACCGATCCAAGTGACGATCCGATCGAGTCGTTCTGTGTCGAGCGCGGGGTTGATTGCTTCCGAGGCTCGTTAGACAACGTGGCCGAGCGGTTCCGCGAAGCTGCCCAACGGCATGGGCTCGATGCGTTCGTTCGGTTGTGTGCTGACAGTCCGCTGCTGGACCCGGCTCTGATCGACCAAGCGGTGGCCACATACAGATCAAGCGGGGCGGACCTGGTCACGAACGTCATCGGGCGGACCTTTGGGCCGGGCCAGTCGGTTGAGGTGATTTCGGCGCCGGTATTTGCTGAGGCGGTCCCTCACATGAGCAGTGCCGATGATCGTGAGCATGTGACCAGCTATTTCTACGACCACCGCAAGGATTTCCGGATCAAAGCGATCCGCAGCGATCACGACGGCGGCGATGTCGATTTCGCCATCGACACGCCCGAGGACCTGGAGCGGTTCAGGGCGCTCGTCGCGGCCATGGATCGGCCGCATTGGTCGTACAGTCTGGCCGAGCTGATCGACTTGCAACGGGCGGTGGCAGCAGCTGCGGTTGGGGCGTCGATCGGGCGCGGCCCGGCGGACGATAAGGGGGCTAGATAGGGCTGGAGCCGTGGTGGAGCCGCCACGGAGGACCATTTTGAGTACACTGGAGGCGACCGGCGCCACGAACGCGTACGAACACGCTGGTCGCGAGGCGACTGCATGGACGCATGGCCCCAAACCGCGAGCACGGACGCTCCTGCCAGCCGACGGGACCGGAGCGGGTCGGCTTCCATTCATACCACCCGTTTGCGCGCGGCGGTCATCGGCCTGGGCGTCGGGCAGCAGCACATCAAAGCGTACGATGCCCATCCGGCCTGCGCCGTCACCACGCTGTGCGACATCTCGCCGACCAAGCGCGGCGAACTCTCGCAGCACTACCCCGAGCTGGACATCGTGGCCGATCCGCGGGCTGTGCTGAGCGACCCGGCGATTGATGTGGTTTCCATCGCCTCGTACGACGACGCGCATGCTGAGCAGATCGTCCTGGCCCTTGAGCACGGCAAGCACGTTTTTGTCGAGAAGCCGTTGTGTCTTGATATCGAGGAGCTGCGACAGGTTCGAGCAGTACTCCGGCAGCGGCCACAGCAGCGGCTTAGCTGCAACCTGATTCTCCGCCGATCGCCTCGGTTCCAGCTCGTTCGCCAAATGATTCGCCGAGGGCGGATGGGCCGGCTCTTCCACGTCGAAGGCGAATACAACTATGGTCGGCTCCACAAGTTGACCCAGGGGTGGCGAGGCCGAATCCACAACTACAGCGTCGTCCTGGGCGGGGCGGTGCATCTGATCGACCAACTGCTGTGGTTGACCGGTGAGCGGATCGTTCAGGTCGCCGCGTTCGGCAACGGCATCGGAACCGCCGGCTCCGCCTTTGCCGGCCACGACATGACCGCGGCGCTGCTGCGCTTTGACAGCGGCATGACGGGCACGGTCACCGCGAACTTCGGTTGTGTTCGGCCGCACGGCCACGGCCTGACAATCTGCGGAACCGAGGCGACATTCGTCAACGACGATCCGCATGGACGTCTCTACACCTCGCGCGACGCTTCTTCATCACCGCAGATCATCACCGCTGCGCATCCCGGCGCCGCCAAGGGAGACCTGATCGCGAACTTCCTGGACAGCATCCTCGGATGCGCCAAGCCTCAGATCACACAACGGGAAGTATTCGAGACGATGTTCGTATGTCTGGCGATCCAACGCGCTCAGCGAGAGCAACGGATCGTCGAAGTGGAGTACGAGTGATGCACCCACACACCAACGATCCAGCGTTCACGACACCTGCTTCCGGCACGGTAGCGCAGACGGTGGAGGTCCGCCCGACATCCAAGGCGTCGAAGACGACGCTGGCACGTTCCATCCCGTTCGGCCGGCCGATGATCGGCGACGAGGAGCGCGAGGCGGTGATGGAGGTCCTGTCGGGCCCGACGCTCACCCACGGACCGCAGGTTCGACAGTTCGAGGCCGCCTTCGCCGAGTTCACCAAAGCGCCGCACGCCGTGGCCACGTCCTCGTGCACCGCGGCTTTACACCTGGCGTATATGTTCCTGGATCTCGGACCGCAAGACGAAGTCATCATGCCGGCCCAGACGCATATCGCCACGGCTCATGCGGTTCAGTTGTGCGGCGCTCGATGCGTGTTCGTCGATTCCGAGCCGGAAACCGGGAACCTCGATCTCGATCAGCTCGAGGCGGCGATCACCAGCCGAACCAAAGCGATCTGCGTCGTGCATTACCTCGGGCTTCCGGTCGACATGCAGCGCGTGCTGACGATTGCCCAGCGTCACGACCTGTTCGTGATCGAGGATTGTGCCCTGGCGGTCGGGGCGACGTTGGATGACGTTCACGTCGGGCTGCACGGCGATGTGGGCTGCTTCTCGTTCTATCCCGTCAAACACATCACCACGGCTGAGGGCGGGATGTTGATCACGCGCCGCCAGGATGTGGCCGACGCCGCGGCGACCCAGCGCGCCTTTGGCATCGACCGCAACATCGTCTCGGATCGACCGACTCCGGGGGAGTACGACGTTGTGCATTTGGGCAACAACTATCGCATGACCGAGCTTGGGGCGGCGATCGGGCTCGTGCAGATGGGCCGGCTGGGGGAGTTCCTCGCCGCCCGGCGCGCCAACTACGAGGCGCTTGCGGCCGGGCTGGCCTCGATCGACGAGATCCGCATGCTCCGTTCGACGCACGGGCGATTCCGCAGCAGCTACTACGGCCTGGCCCTGGTGCTTCGTGATCCAGTGATGTCCAAGCGTCCACAGATCATGACGAGCCTCAAGCATCGGGGCGTGGGCTGCAGCGTTTACTACCCCCGACCGGTCCCTCACATGAGCTATTACAGGCGTCGATACGGATTTGCCGATAACAGCTTCCCAGTGGCGTCGCGCCTCAGCGCGGCTTCTATCACTTTGCCCGTGGGGCCGCATCTGGTGCGGGAGGACGTCCAGTACATCGTCGCTTCGGTCAAGGATGCCATTGCAGCGGTGAGATGAGATGACCCCCCTGCACAAGCGAAAGATCGCGCTGATCGGCGGAGCCGGGTTCATCGGCCACAACCTGGCGCTCGCTCTGTCGTCGCGCGGGGCTGATGTGTTCATCATCGACTCCCTGCGCGTCAACAATCTGCTGGCGTTCTCCAATGCCGATCCAAGCACGCCGAACCGGGATCTCTACCTTCGCCTGATCAACGAACGGCAGCGACTGCTCCGGGCGGCGGACGTGCCCATCTATACGCAGGACGCCCGCGACAAGCCCGCCCTCGCCGACTTGCTCGGAATGATCCAACCGCAGGTGCTGATCCACCTGGCGGGGATCTCCCATGCGGACAGATCCAACCGCCACCCCCACGACGCGTTCGATCACACGCTTCACACCCTTGAAAACACCTTGGCCTGCGCGCGAGATTGGCTCGAGCACTTCATCTTCTTCTCCTCAAGCATGGTCTACGGACACTTCAGCAGCGGGATCGTCACGGAGGAAACGCCCTGCAATCCGATCGGCATCTACGGGGCGTTGAAGTTCAGCGGTGAGAAGCTCGTGATCGCCCACAACCAGGTCTTCGGGCTGCCCTACACGATCATTCGTCCGGCGGCCCTCTACGGCCATCGCTGTGTCAGCCGGCGGGTGGTTCAGGTCTTTATCGAGAACGCGCGGGGCGGCGAAACGCTCACCGTGGCCGGTGACGGCGCGGAGCGGCTCGACTTCACCTTCATCGAAGATCTCATCGCCGGCGTCATCCAGATCATTCAGTCCGATGAGAGTCGCGGCGAGACGTTCAATCTCACCTTCGGCCGATCCCGATCAATCGCGGAACTTGTGGAGGTGGTCAGAGCCGAGTTCCCCAAGGTCAGCATCGAGTATCGCCCGAAGAACCGGCTGATGCCCGATCGCGGAACGCTGTGTGTGGATAAGGCCAGAGCCCTGCTCGGGTATGATCCGCACTGGCCGATCGAGCGCGGCGTCGCCCAGTACATCAAGTCGTATGGGTCGCTAGGCGATCCGTCCCTGGTCGAACCAAAAATGGGCGGCGCGTTGGTGGCGCCGTAGCGCAAGGTCCGCCCGATGCTCACCCATGCCGAGCTTCACCGGGACGTTTGGCTGGCCGAGCGACTCGGCTGCAACGTCTACCAAATCAGTATTGAAGCCCTGGTCAACAGCAGCCGTGAGATCGACCCTGCGGATTTGAACAGCCAACTGGCAGAGCTGAACACCCCGCCGGTTTTCGCCTACATCAAGGTGCCGGCCGAGGAACCGCAGCACCTCGGGCCCCTGCTGCGATGGGGTTTCACGCTTGTGGACACAAGTCTTCAGTTTGAACGGGCCGTAACCGGCTCACACCGTCCCCGGGGTGAGATGAATCTGAGGTTGGCCGAAACGTCGGATGAACAGGAGATTGCGGCCCTGGCCCGGCGAAGCTTCGGATTCTCGCGCTTCCACGCTGACGCCCAAATCCCCGACACGGTCGCCCACGAGATCAAGGCCCAATGGACGCGCAGCTACTTCCACGGCCGGCGCGGAGATGCAATGGTCGTCGCCGTCGAGAACGGACGAATCGTAGGGTTTCTCCTGGCGCTCATGACCGCCGACGGCGTGATGGTCATCGATCTCGTGGCCGTGGACGAGGAGGTGCGCGGTCGAAGTGTGGCTGGAGATATGACCTGGTTCGCGCAATCGCAGTTCCCCGAGGCCGGCTGCCTGCGCGTCGGCACGCAGTTGGCCAACCTGCCCGCCATCCGCTGCTACGAACGCCTGGGCTTCCAGCTCGTGCGCTCCCAGTACGTCCTTCATTATCACAATGCGTGATCGTGGCCGCCGCATGAGGGGAAACCGGTGAAAATCGACGACTTCGATCTTGAGAAGCGAATCATGATTGTGGCCGAGATCGGCAACAACCATGAAGGCGACTTCGCGCTGGCGCAGGATTTGATAGGCCTCGCGGCCGAAGCCGGCGCGCACGCCGTCAAGTTCCAAACGTACCGAACGGAGCAGTACATCAGTCGCCGCGACATTGACCGCTTTGAACGCCTGAAATCATTCGAGCTCTCGCCGGAGCAGTTCGCGCAACTATCCGCCGTTGCCTCTGCCGCCGGACTGTTGTTCTTTTCTACACCGCTTGACCTACCGAGTGTTGCTGTGCTTGCGCCGCTGGTGTCTGCATTAAAGATCGCGTCAGGCGACAATACGTTCTTTCCGCTGCTCGAAGCGGCAGCGCAAACCGGTAAGCCGATCATCCTCTCCGCAGGCTTGGCCACGATCGCTGAGCTTCGTACGTCTGTCGCCGTGATCGAACGAACCTGGGCGGCGAACGCCATGAAACAGAAGCTGGCGATCCTTCACTGCGTCAGCAGCTATCCCGTTCGACCGCACGAAGCGAACCTGGCCGCCATCCAACAGCTTCGCGACGTGTTTCGATGCACCGTCGGGTACTCCGATCACACCCTTGGCATCGACGCCGCGGCGCTCTCCGTAGCGCTCGGCGCCCGCATCGTCGAGAAGCACTTCACGATCGACAAACACCACTCCGACTTTCGGGACCATCAACTCTCGGCCGATCCGGCGGAGTTTGGCGAGCTTGTGCAGCGCATCGAGTCCTTCACGACATTGATCGGGCATGGCCGCAAAACACCCCAGGCGGGTGAACGGGTCGGGCTCGAGTCGATGCGCCGCTCAATTGCCGCGAGTCGCGAGCTCTCAGCCGGAACGGTAATCGTTGCTGATGATCTGACGTGGGTGCGGCCAGCCGGCGGAATCGCCCCGGGCGACGAACGACGTCTATTGGGCCGGAAACTCAAACAACATGTCGCCGCAGGTGATTGCATTTTGGCCTCCATGGTCACCGACAAAGAGTAGGGAACCAATACCCAACAATGTGCGGCATTGCGGGATATATCGGATCTAAAACAATCGATCCACGGCGGATCGACGCTTGTCTCGGCGCGATGCAACACCGCGGGCCTGACGCTTCGAACCAGTATCATCACAGCCTTGCCCCGGATCACCATGTCTATTTGCTGCACACGCGACTGAGCATCATCGACATCGATCCGCGCGCCGATCAGCCGTTCAAGATCGGCCCGCATGTCCTGACCTTCAACGGCGAGCTTTACAACTATCTCGAACGTAAACGCAAGCTTGAGGCGGGCGGAACTCCGTTTCGAACCGAGAGCGACACCGAGGTTCTCCTCCAGCAGCTCATCCACCACGGCACCGGCGGTCTTGACGAATGCGAAGGAATGTGGGCCTTTGCCCTCTACGACGAACGAGCGGGATCACTATTGCTGTGCCGCGATCGGTTCGGGGAGAAACCGTTGTATCTGTTCGAGACCGACGGCGGTCTGTTCTTCGGATCGGAAATCAAGTTCGTCAAGGCCCTGCTGGATCGCCCCCTTCAGATCAACTACGACCATCTCTACCGGTATATGGTCAACGGTTACAAAGCCTTATACAAAACCGGCGATGGCTTCTTCTGCGGCGTGAAAGAGGTTGAGCCGGGAACGGCGCTGACGTTCACTCGCACCGGCGCGATCAGTCAAGAACGATACTGGCAGCCGGTCTTTGGGAACCAAGATGATCTGTCGTTGGATGACGTCGCGTCGCAAGTACGGGAGGCGTTGATCCGCTCCATGCAGCTTCGTTTGCGCGCCGATGTGCCGCTCGCATTCCTCATGAGCGGCGGCGTCGATTCGAACGCGCTCATCAGTATCGCGAAACGTGTGCTCGATTACGATGTGCACGGCTTCACGATCGTCGATCACGACAAGCGATACGACGAACAAGCGATGGTCG
>JACZXL010000348.1 GCA_022571635.1 Planctomycetota bacterium | reverse complement strand
ACGCCTCGGGCCAAGACCCGCCCGCGGAAGCAGACGCACGAGTTTGTCGATGCCACACGTGGGATTCGGCTCCAAAAAGTGTTGGCCGAGGCTGATGTCGGCTCGCGCCGGGCTTGTGAAGAACTCATCGAACAGGGCGAGGTCACCGTCAACGGTCAGATGGTGGCGACGTTGCCGGCGTGGGTTGATCCGCAGCACGATCACATCAAGGTCCAGGGCAAGCGGATCAGGCCCGCCGCCTCGCCCGTGTATGTCATGCTCTTCAAGCCGCGCGGCGTCGTCTGCACCAACGCCGACCCTCAGGGCCGCCGTCGTGCGATTGATCTGGTCACGCATCCGTCGCGGGCCCGGCTGTACCCGGTCGGCCGGCTCGATATCGACAGCTCCGGATTGTTGCTGTTGACCAACGACGGTGAGCTGGCCAATCGTCTCACGCATCCGCGCTATCACTTGGCCAAGCTCTACGAGGTCACCGTGCGGGGCTCGATTGACGACGCAGCATTGAAGCGCTTGGAACGAGGATTGTTCCTCCATAATCCGAAACGTCAGGAAGGTTCGCGCACCGCCCAATCGCGCTTGCGACTGATCAAGCGCGACCGCGACCGCACACGCCTGCTCATCGAGCTTCGCGAAGGCCGCAATCGCCAGGTCCGCCGGATGATGCTGCAGGTGGGTTACCCGGTCCACAGATTGCGTCGGGTACAGGTGGGACCGCTCAAGCTCAAGGGCCTGCGCCCCGGCGAGTGGCGTGAACTAAGCTCGATCGAACTGGCATCACTGAAGCGCGCCGCCTATCGCGGCGCTGCCGTATCGAAACGCACAAAACGCTCAGCGGACCGATCGTAACGATCGCGAATCTTTCCTAGCCGCACATGAATATGTGCGGGCGCCCGCGGATGTGCATCCGCGGCTGCTACGAGTGACCTCGTCGAACAGTAGCAACACACGACTCAATCAACGGTCTCCGGCGCGCTTGAGTCCTCAGGCAGCAGCTCGATCATGATCTCGCTCAGCGGCTCTTGCTGTTTGACCGCAACGTCGCCGAGGCGAACGAGTTCGAGCGTGGCCAGAAACAAGCCCACGCGCTCAAGCAGTGTGTGCCCCCCAAACGCCTCCTGGAGCGTCATGCGGTGCGGCTCGGCCCGGCGCAGACGATCGAGCAGATCCTCCTGGTACAGCGCGATCGGCGTGTCGTCCATCTCGACCGTGTGGTCCCCCATCTGCGCGAAGTTGATTGACGCAGCGATGTGCTCGTAAGCGTCGTGCAGATCGAGTATGTGAACATCCTCGAGCTCCAGCGCCAGGTCCAGGTCAAGCTGTGCTTCGTCCGGCTCCGTTGTTTGCTCCCCGCGGCCGTCGAGCATTGCCCGGGCAACGTAGCGCTGCGAGAACGCTTCGCGGCGGTTCTGTAGTTCCTCGGAGGCGATGCGGTAGCGCTGGTAGGCCAACAGTTGTTGCACAAGCTCATGACGCGGGTCGATTCCTTCGCCGGCGGGGGCCGCCAAGCCGTCGATCGCCGCCGCCTCGCCCTCGGCTTCGGGCGGCACGAGGGTCCGCGACTTGATCTCGATCAGCGTCGCCGCCATCACCAGGAACTCGCCTGCGGCGTCGACGTCGATGTGATCCAGGCGCTTCAGCAACGCCAGGTACTGCTGGGTGATCTGGGCGATCGGAATGTCGTGAATATCAACCTCGGCCCGCCGGATCAGGTATAGCAGCAGATCCAACGGCCCGTGGAAGGCGTCAAGCGTGACCTGGTAGTCTTCCTGAAGGGGCATAACGAGCCTCGCCGCGCTATACTGTCGGCCGCTTGGGGAGCGTCGCGGCTGCGGCATCATACCCGGGGTCGCGGCCAAAGCACGTGATGATTCCTCCACGATCGATCGAGCGATGACCATCGAGCGATGACCACGAAAACCACTGACAAAACCGACGCTGAAGCTGCGTTTATCATCGACGCCCTGCACGCCGAGGCGGACGCCATCCGTCGCATCGCCGACCGCGTCCAGACCAACGACGGGCCGGCATGGCGGTCCGCGATCGATCTGCTGGTCGCCTGCCAAGGTCACGTGGTCGTGGTCGGCATGGGCAAATCCGGACTCATCGGCGCGAAAATCTCCTCCACCTTCACCAGCCTCGGCCAACCGTCCAGCGTCCTGCATCCGGCCGAGGCTGTACACGGCGACTTGGGGCGGGTGGGCAAGAACGATGTCGTCATGTTGCTGAGCTACTCCGGCGAAACCGAGGAGGTCGTCAATCTCGCGGCAATCCTCCGCGCCGACGGCGTGTCCCGGCTGGGGATCTCCACCAGCGACGATTCCAACCTCGCCAAGCTCTGCACGGTGCATCTGACGCTGGGTGACCTGACCGAGGCCTGCCCGCTGAACCTCGCCCCCACCGCTTCGACCACGGCCATGCTGGCCGTCGGCGATGCCCTCGCCCTGGCCGTCTCCCGGCGGCGCAACTACGACACCGACGACTTTCACAAACGCCATCCCGGCGGGTTGCTCGGGGCCGGCCTGAGACCCATCGTGGACGTGCTCCGCTTCAAGGTCGGCGAGAACCTCCCCGCCATCCCCGACACTGTCACTGTGCGCGAGGCGTGTGAAAAAACCAAGACCGGCCGACGACCCGGCGC
>JACZXL010000130.1 GCA_022571635.1 Planctomycetota bacterium | reverse complement strand
CCTTCCCTGCCTCGATTATCGGGAGATAGTCCTCCCTCCCACCCATAGAGTTCAGAACCGAATTTTTGCAAATTCGGCTACACTGAAACAAGAGGCTAAATATGAAAATTGCTTGCATTGCTGGCGCTCGCCCAAATTTTATGAAAATCGCCCCGATTCTTGAGGCAATGAAACCGTATCCCAACTTAGATTCGCTTCTAGGTCATACAGGGCAACACTACGACTATCAGATGTCTGGCGTGTTCTTCAAGGAACTCGAAATCCCTGAACCTGATATTCATCTCGGTGTTTGTTCCGTTTCACATGCCGTTCAAACTGCCAAGATTATGATGGCGTTTGAGGAAACTGCGCTTGAGCATCAACCCGATCTGGTCTTGGTGGTCGGCGATGTCAATTCGACATTAGCGTGTGCGCTCGTCGCTGCAAAGTTGCATATTCCCGTTGCACACGTAGAGGCAGGCATTCGCAGCTTTGACATGACAATGCCGGAGGAGGTAAACCGCGTCGTGACTGATGACATATCCGACTACCTCCTCCCGCCGAGCAATTTTGGACGCGAAAATCTGATTAAAGAAGGCATTTCGGAGGACAAGATCTTCGTCGTTGGCGATACAATGATTGATACCCTTTTCAAGTTTCGGGAACGTGCGGAACAAACGCCAATTTTGACCGAGCTCGGGTTAAAGGCAAAATCATACGCACTCATGACGCTCCACCGCCCGGCTAATGTTGACATCAAAGAAAATCTGATTGCTATTCTTGATGCCATTGAAGAACATCCAATCGCATTCCCCGATAAGAGGGCTGGTAAGGCAGCCCGTGTTTATTCAGAGATTGAGCGCCTTGCAGGAGACGATCCGAGGCGCATGGTAGTTCACTTTCTCGTTACAAAGGATCTGGATGCAGAGCGGCTTGAGTTCTTTCGTGTTCCGAGAGGAACCTATACCTGGGAGGTAAAGACTGCGTTTGAGACGAGGTTTGCCGGTGTTCTCTATTGCACTGTGTAGAACACTGCTTCACCCTGGAATTTTCAACCGGGACTGTTCTCCCCCCGTCCGGCCCATCTCAACGTGAACCCGCCTCGGCAAAGAGCAACTATCTGAGCTTCTGTGTACGTAAACCTATGGCATTGAATGTGATCTCTTGATGGATGTCAGACACAATAACTCCTTAACAGGTGAACGAGCCGATCCGTGCCCAGCAAGAATCATAAAGTCATTGACAGCGAGGAATCAAGGGACGCTGCGCGTCACCCGCTAAACGGGGACGTTTCTTCCTGTCGTTTTCTTCCCCCTCTGCTCCCATCCGAGTCCATCTGTGTGTATCGGTGGTTCCGTTCCTCCCGCTTAGCGATCGAAATCGTCATCACCACGCGGGCGCCAGCCTTCGGCCTGCATTTCGCCCATGACCTGATCGATTCGCCGGGAGACGGCATCGGAGCCGGCGCTTCGTTCCTTCGGATCGGCCTGCGTCATCTCGACCGTTGGATACAGGGCCCGACTCTCGGCGAGCAGCTTCGTCAGCACGTTCAGTTGTCGTTTGCCGGTCACCTTGGCGCTGACCCAACCGGCGGGGGCGAGCGTGCGGAACGAATGGGGTCTGATCCAGTCGTGATCGTCGATCACCTGCTCGGCTCGCGGCCTGGTCAGCTTGAATTGCACGCCGATCGCATCGCCAGCCTTGTTCATGGCCACGAACGCCACCAGCTTGGGTTTCTTGGCGTTCCCATTCGGTCCCGGCACCTTGTAGGCCCGCCCGCCCCATTGGGGGGTTGAGAACACGCCCGGCAGGGAATTGAGCCGGCGGCTGAGATCACAGAGGATGGCCTGGACTCGCTTATTCATGCTGGCCGCCTGATACCGCTCCTGACAATGGACTGGCAGAGTCTAGACCGATTTGGCGGGCCTTGTTGACGATCAACGGCCGGCCCGTACAATCCTGCGTCTTCCTCCGATGGGGCCGCCGGTGACGAAACGGGCTGACATGGGATCAGCAGTCTCAATGGCGCCGCATGGGGCGTTCGATCGCGGCTGATGAACGCTGCCGCCTCAGGAAGTCGTGCCGCGGATCCGGTTTCGGCCCAGCCGAGCACCGAGCCGCGAGGTGAGTTCGGTTGTTCGGGCAAAGCGTGGCCAGAGGCCCACCTCTCTGCCGCATCACTGGCCCGTGGTGTAATAGGCAACACACCTGGTTTTGGTCCAGGCATTCCAAGTTCGAGTCTTGGCGGGCCAGCTTGCTTTTGATGCCGAAGCGTTCGGCTGGGCTAGCGATCCCCCGCCCTTGGAACGGGTCGTCACGACGTGATCGAGAACCGATACGAGCAGACGAGATCCACCGGCAAGCGGCCGGTCGCCGCGATCATCCTCGCCGCCGGCAAGGGAACGCGCATGGACAGCGATCGCCCCAAGGTCGTCCATGAGGTTGCCGGGCATCCGATGATCCATTGGGTGGTGCGCGCGGTGCGTGAAATTGGAGCGGGGCCGATCGTCCTGGTTGTAGGGCATCGGGCGGAGTTGGTTCGCGACGTGTTCCAAGGCGACGATGACGACCTTGTGTACGTGACGCAGCAGCCCCAGCTCGGAACGGGTCATGCCGTTGGATGCGCCAAAAGCGTGCTGGGAGATTTCAACGGCGACGTGTTCGTGCTTGCCGGCGACGGCCCGTTGATTCGACCCGCGACGCTGCGTCGAATGTTGGATCGTCAACAGTGTAGCGGCGCTGCGGTAACCCTCGCCACCGCCAACGTGGACGATCCGACCGGGTACGGGCGCATCCTTCGAGATTCCCAAGGCGCCTTCAAGGCCATCGTGGAGCATGCGCAAGCGAACGAGCAGCAGCAAGCGATCCGTGAGATTTACCCCAGCTATGCTTGTTTCGATGCTGGGATGCTTTTTGACGCGCTTCAGAAGCTCGAACCGAACGAGACCACGGGGGAGTATTATGTAACCGATGCCCCGGCGATGCTGCGAGCGCGAGATTGCAAGGTTGAGCTGGTGGACGGCGTTCCGGCTGAGGATGTCTTGTCAATCAACACGCCCCAGCAGTTGGCTGAGGTGGAGTTGATTCTAACCGCCCGGGGTCAGGAGAAGGCATGAGCGCGGCTGACCAGGACCACTTGAAAGTCTTCGCGGGGCGGGCCGGCCTCGATCTGGCGCAGGCGATGTGCGATCGGCTCGATATTCCGCTGGGGTTGGGCCGGACCGATCTGTTTCCCGACGGCGAACTTCTGGTGAAGGTCGACGAGGACGTTCGTGGACGGGACTGCTTCGTTGTGCAGTCCACGTCCGATCCGGTCAACGCCAACCTCATGGAGCTGCTCATTTACATCGACTGCCTCCGCCGGGCCTCGGCGAAGCGGATCACGGCCGTCATCCCGTATTTCGGTTACGCCCGCCAAGACCGCAAGGACGAGGGACGTGTGCCGATCACCGCGAAATTGGTGGCCAACCTCATCACGGCGGCCGGGGCCGACCGCGTCTTGTGCCTGGACCTGCACGCGGCTCAGATCCAGGGGTTCTTTGATATCCCGGTGGACCACCTCTCCGCGGCGCCCGTGTTCCTTGAGTACTTCGACGAAAAGCGCGACGTGCTGGGTGATCTTGTCGTGGTTTCGCCTGACGTTGGCAATGTGAAGGTCGCCCAGCGGTATGCAGATTTTCTCGGAGCGAGACTGGCCTTTGTAGACAAGCGGCGCGAGTCAGGCGTTGACGTCGTCACCCGCAACGTCATCGGCGACGTCGAGGGAAAGACCGTGTTGATGATCGACGACATGATTACTACCGCCGGAACCGTCTGCGAAGCCGCCAACGTCGTCATGGAGTACGGCGCCCGCGACGTCATCTGCGGCGCCACCCACGCGGTGCTGGTTGGCCCGGCGATGAAGCGGCTTTCGACAGCGCCGATCAGCAGCATTGTCGTGACCGATACCATCCCCAACGGCGATCGCCTCCGACCCCTACAGGACAAGCTGCTGAGGCTCAGCGTAGCCCATCTGCTGGGCGATGCCGTCCATCGTATTCACCATGACCTGTCCGTTTCCTCGCTGCTTCAAGAAACGATCGGAACGAAACGTTAGCGAATGATTCACCATCCGCGAGGCGGCCTTTGGCAACGCCCCGCCGCCGTCCGAGAGGATATCGATCGATGCCCAAGACACCGTCAATCACCGCCACCACGCGCGAGCGAACCGGAACCCGCTACGCACAGCGCTTGCGCAAACAAGGGCGTCTACCCGCCGTGATCTACGGTCACGAAACGGACCCGGTATCGATCAGCGTGGACGAGAAGGAAATGCTGACGCACCTGAAGCACGGCACGCACGTCCTGAGTCTGAACGTCGAGGGTGGCTCGAAGGAAACCTGCCTCGTCAAGGAGTTGCAGTTCGGCTACCTCGGAGACAATGTTATCCACGTCGACTTTGCCCGCGTTGATCTTGACGAGGAAGTCCATGTCCACGTCCACCTGAACTTCGTGGGCGAACCGGCCTCGGCTCGTAAGACCGGCGCCATCCTCAGCCACGACCTCACCGAGTTGGAGGTGATCTGCCGGGTCAACGAGATTCCGGATGAGATCAAGGTCGATCTGAACCTGATGGAGGAAGCCACAGTCCTGACGGTTGGTGAAGTGCCGCTCCCGCCCGGACTCCGCGCGACCGCCCACCCGGGCACGCCGGTTGCGCATATCTCGTTCGTACATAAAGAGGAGGCGGTGGGTGAGGAAGTTGAAGTTGTGCCGGGCGCCGAAGAGCCTGAGGTCATCACCGAGGCGAAGCCCGACGAGGCTGAGTCGGGCGAGGGAGGAACTTCAGCGTGAAGTTGATCGTCGGTCTCGGCAATCCCGGCCAGCAATACGAGCACACCCGGCACAACGTCGGGTTCGTGGTGCTGGACCGTCTGGCGCGCCGGTATGCCCCGGGGCAGGTCGCTCGAAGCAAGTTCCACGGTGCAATATTGGACGCGCAGATCAACGGACAACGCGTGCTGCTGCTGAAGCCGACTACCTTCATGAATCTCTGTGGTCAGTCCGTCGCGGAGGCGGTCCGCTTTTACCAATTGGATCTCAGTTCGAACCTTCTCGTCATCGTGGACGACGTTGCCCTGGCCTGTGGACTCATCCGGTTGCGACCGGACGGCGGCGCGGGCGGGCATAATGGGTTGGCCGACATCGAACAGAAGCTTGCCACCGAGCAATACCCCCGCTTGCGCCTCGGCATCGATGCGCCGGGCGAAATCCCCCAGTCCAACTACGTCTTGGGCCGGTTTCGCCCCGACCAACAGGAGCTCGTCGAACCGGCGCTGGAGACCGCCGTGGACGGGGCCGTTTGCTGGGTGCTGCACGGCATCGACGAGGCCATGAATCGTTTCAATCGCAGGAACACCGGATAATAATCACTCTCCAAGAGGGCAGATCATGCCAGTAGATCAAGTCAAGTGTTACGAGGGCCTGTTTCTTTTTCCGCAGAGCGCGGCCAGCGATTTACAATCGGCCGTCGATCACCTGAAGGAAATCCTGGCCCGGGCCGAGGTCAAAATCATTAGCCTGCGCAAATGGGACGAACGGCGCCTGGCCTTTGAGATCAAGAAAAACAGGCGAGGTCTGTTTTTCCTCGTGTACTTCGAAGCGCCGCCGAACGCGCTCGCGCACATCGAACGCGACTGCAATCTTTCGGAGCAGGTGCTTCGATCGATGGTGATCCGGGCTGAGCACCTGACGCGGGAACAGATGGAGGCCGCCGACGGCCAGATCGAGCTTGCGGACGAAATCAAGCTGCGAGACACCGAGGAGGCGCCCGTGTCGGCGCCGCCGACCGATCAAGCGAAGGACGTCGCGCCGGGGGAACCTCCGGTCGCGGTGATGAAAACGGCCGAGGACATGCCGGCAGCCTTGGACGCCTAGGCCCGCTCTGGTAGATAGTGGGACGGGCATCTTGCCTCGGCGAGTCGCTTATGGAGACTTGCCCGTCGGAAACAGTGAAACGGACGGGCTGGAAGCCCGTCCCACCAAGCATAGTGGGACGGGCATCTTGCCCGTCTGAAACAGTGAAACGGACGGGCTGGAAGCCCGTCCCACCAAGCAATGAGCGCAACATCGTGATCCATCAGACAGAACCTAGGTCCGCTCAGGCCGCAGCCGGTTCGAGTCTTGATCACGGGCCCACGAAGCGCCATACTATCTTGCGGCTGGAAGAACCAAGGGAGCAATCATGGCTGGTAGCGTAAACAAAGTGTTTCTCATGGGCAATCTGACCCGCGACGTTGAGTTGAAGTACACGCCGAGTAATCAACCCGTCGCGACCTTCGGTATAGCGATGAACCGCCGGTACAAGACCAAAGACGGCGAAAACCGCGAAGAGACAACATTCGTAGATTGCGAGGCCTGGGCCCGCACGGCGGAGGTGATGAGTGAATACCTCTCCAAGGGCAGGCCCGTCTTCATCGAAGGTCGCCTGAAGCTCGACCAATGGCAGGACAAGGAAGGCAACAACCGATCGAAGCTCCGCGTGGTCGTAGAGAACTTCCAGTTTGTTGATTCGCGCGGCGGCGCCGGGGGCAGTTCCGGGGGCGGTTCCGGGGGCGGTGGCGGTAATCGAGCCTCAGCGCCCGAACCGGTCGCGTCAGCCAACAGGCCGTCGGCCGCGTCGTCGGACTCCGGACAACATCAACCGGTCAGCGAGGACGACATCCCGTTCTGAAGCGATCCTCACACGGAGGCGAGTCGGTCCCCTCGCCGCTGAGAACCGCCCGACCCGGGTCAACAATCACCGAACTCATACCCCAACGGTAGATACATGGCTAAGAACGTAGAACTACTCTTGCTCAAAACGGTGGAAACGCTCGGCATCGTCGGCGACGTGGTCAAGGTCAAGCCGGGTTACGCCCGCAACTACCTGCTGCCTCATCGACTGGCGGCAAAACCGACGCCAACGAAGATCGAAGCGCTCAAGGAAGCACGAGCGGAAGCGCAAGCCGAGCTGTCCGCCCTTCGCAGCGCCCGAGAAAAGCTCATCGAGCAGCTCACGGACGTCACCGTCACTATCCAGCGCAGTTGCAATGATCAAGGCGGGTTGTATGGCTCGGTCACGCAGCGCGACATTGCCGACGCCCTGCACGAGGCCGGGCACGGTGTCACGGTCGAGTACATTCGGCTCAGTCATCCCATTCGCCACGTCGGCAGCTACCCCGTCCCGATCCAGTTCGACAAGGATCTGCGCATTGAAGTGACGGTGATCGTGAACCCCGATCACGAGTTGCCGGATACCGCCGAACCTGAGGAACCACCAGCCGAGTCCGAGTCGTCCGCCGGCACTGGCGAAGAAACGACCTCGGCGAAAAACGCCAAGGATTCGAGCGTCAACGCGTAGGCGCTCACCCCGATCTCCCGTCGAGGCCGAAACCCAAATGAATCTGGCGCGTTTCCGGGGTGAAGCATGCCGTGCCGCGCCGTTCGTACACCCTCCAGCCCGCCAGGGCCGGCCGTGGACGGAAAGTACGATGCCAGAGCGAGAAGCGGGGTTCAGGGCCCAAGCGGCAAGGGGAAGCCTGGGAGTCCCTCTTTTTTCTGGGAATACGCAGAAAGTGCTTGGACAGGCGCGGTGCTTTGGTATCCTGTTCCGTTCGCTCGCATGGAGGCATCGGGCTTCCAGCGGCGGCTGATGATCCGCGGTAGGCACCAAACCTCCGGGCAGGAGAAACGAAATGAGAATGCACCAAGTTGTGGCATCGATGGTTACATTGGCACTCAGCGCAAGTATCGCCTTCGCGGGAGGCGGCACAGCGTTCACCTATCAAGGCCGGCTGCTTGATGTGGGTGAGCCGGCCAACGGACTGTTCGACTTTGAGTTCGGCCTGTGGGATGCCGCCAACGGCGGCAATCCAATCGGGGTTCCACAGGTGCTCCTCAACACGCCCGTCACCGACGGTTTATTCACCGTCCAGATCGACTTCGGCGCTGATGCGTTTAACAACGCTGACCGCTGGCTGGAGATTGTCGTCGACGCGACGACGCTTAGTCCGCGCCAACCGATCACACGCGCGCCGTACTCGATCCAAACGCGCGGGATCGTCGTGAACGACGCTCAGCACGTGGGGATGGGCGTCAATCCGGGAGCATATCGCTTGCGCGCGTGGAATCTCGCCGGCGGCGCATTCGAGGCCATTGCAAGCGGCCGCGCGGTTGAAGCGATCAGCACGGAAGGCGACATGGCGATTCTGGCCTCGAACCAGTCGGTCGACGGCATGGGCGTGTTCGCACAGCATCAGCCCAGTCAGAATCAGGCTTGGCTCGGAACACCCGACTACGGCGTGTACGGGCGAGCCAACGATGTTGGTAACGACTGGGCGGGGTACTTCTTCGGCCGAGCGCATGTGAGTGACAGGCTATTCGTCGGGCGGGAAGATCCCATCACGCCGAACGAGTATTTCGGCTTCAACGCGCCGGTGGGAGACAACGTCTATGGCGGCATGTACATCAGCACCAATACCGCAGGTGGCTGGCCGTTCTACGGCTACGCGGCCGGCGGCAACGCTGACATGTGGCACTACTACAACGGCAGCACCGGGAAGTGGCATGTTCACAACGGCAGCGACCGGCTGACCGTCCAATCCGATGGGAACGTCGGCATCGGCACCACCGGTCCGACCTCCAGGCTTCACGTCGTGTCAAGTTCTGGTTTCAACCCGGCTCTCTTAGCCCAAAGTAGCGGACACGATGGCGTCGTGGGCACCACCGGCGTTTCGGGCAGGTCCGGCGTCTACGGTGAATGCGGGCTGGACGTGGACGGCTACGGAGTCTTCGGCCGAAACAACAGGACCTTCGCCCAGATCTGGGGATACGTGGGTGGGATAACGTATGGGGCTGAGGGCGTCAACGAAGATACGCTGAAAGGTGAGTGGGCTGCGGGCCAACTCGCTCGTGGGTCTGGTGTTGGCGTGTGGGGCGGCACCTCGCTCGGCAACTCAGGCATCGCCGGGTTTTTCGCCGGCAATGTGACCGTCACCGGCACGTTGTTCAAGGGCGGCGGCGGCTTCAAGATCGATCATCCCCTTGATCCCGACCAGAAAAACCTCACACACTCGTTCATCGAGTCCCCGGACATGATGAACGTGTACAACGACAACATAACCACCGACGACGACGGGTACGCCGTGGTCACCTTGCCCGACTGGTTCGAAGCGCTGAATCGTGACTTCAGATATCAGCTCACCGTTATTGGACAGTTCGCCCAGGCGATCGTGGCGGAGGAGATCCGTAACAACCAGTTTGCGATTCGGACCGACAAGCCGAACGTCAAAGTCTCCTGGCAAGTGACTGGTATTCGTCAGGATCCGTTTGCCAACACGTACCGCATTCCGGTCGAGCAATACAAGTCCGACGACGAGCGCGGCAAGTTCCTGCACCCCGAAGTGTACGGTCAGCCGGCGGAGGCGGGGGTGAATTATAGTCCTCGGCCAACGCTCCCGGGCGGCGCGGAGAACTTGGCCTCGGCCGAGCTGGGACGCGATACGAAATTAGCCGGAGGAAGCAGATGAAACGCTCACACTCAATTGCCTATGTTACGGCCATCCTCGTGACGTCCGGTGCGGCGGCGCTGGCGCCGGTCGGCGGAGGCGACTTTGACCTCTCCTGGCACACCATCGACGGCGGAGGCGGAGGCTCATCGACCGGCGGCGGGTTCGAACTCGCCGGCACCATCGGCCAACACGATGCGGGCCCGGCCATGACCGGCGGCGCCTTCTCGCTGCTCGGCGGCTTCTGGCCCGGCGCTGGATCAGCTCCGGGCACCCCATGCCCCGCCGACTTCGACAACAGCGGCGCCGTTGACGTGAAGGACCTGCTCTTCTTGCTGGGCGCCTGGGGGCCGTGCCCGAAGAAGGGAGATTGTCCTGCCGACTTCGACAACAGCGGCGCCGTTGACGTGAAGGACCTGCTCTTCTTGCTGGGCGCCTGGGGGATGTGTCCTTGAAGAAGGCATCAAGGCATCAAGGGATCGAGGCATCGAGGGGGAAGAAGAAGGCACGTAGGCACGAAGGCACGAAGGGAAGAAAGAAGAAGAGGGATGAGGAAGAGCGCGGTAGCCGAGGGTGGTAACCCGCGGATTCCCCCCACACGATCAGTCGTATGGTGTAGGGGAGGCTTTGAGCCTGCCAGATCGCAAACCAGTCAGGCCCAAGGCCTTGACCTACCGCTGCCGGGCCGAAGCATCGCGCCCGGAAGACGCCTGAGAATTACTTCGGATTCGTATGATTCGTAAACCTGC
>JACZXL010000129.1 GCA_022571635.1 Planctomycetota bacterium | reverse complement strand
AGCGAGAAACCCTGCTCGAAGGATTCCTCGCCATTGCCAACGAGCGCATGGCTGATGCGATCGCTGAAGTTTCCGTTCGCCGCGGCTACGACCCAGCAGACTACGCGCTGGTGGCGTTCGGCGGCGCGGGTGGGCAGCACGCCTGTGCCGTGGCCGAGAAGCTTGGAATCGACGTGGTGGTCATGCCTGCGGACGCCTCGATGCTCAGCGCGGTCGGGCTTGGCCACGCGGTGGTGGAGCGCTTCGCTCAACAGCAAGTGCTGCGGCGGTTGGATGAAGTTCACCATGATCTCGTGTCCCGTATCGATAATCTCTCGTCGCAAGCGCGCCGAGCGGTCGTTGGTGAAGGCGTAGCTGAACAGAGCGTTGTCGTACGCCGGCAGATCGTGAACCTGCGGTTGCTTGGCCAGGAGTCGTCAATTGCGGTCGAGCTGGATGAGGTCAGCGAGATCGAGCGGGCTTTCGTCGAGAAATACCGTGCCATCTACGGACATGCGCCGCAGGGCAAGCCGATTGAGGTGGAATCGATTCGCGTCGTGGCGTCGTCCATGCCTGATGAGGCGGACGAATGCAGGCCGTCACCGACAGCCTTTGAGGCGCGCCCGGCGAGGGAACTTCGAGCCTGGTTCGACGGCGCGTGGCGCCATGTTCGCGTCTACGAACGAGACGAGCTGCGACCGGGGGCGCATCTGGCCGGTCCGGCCTTGGTGTTCGAGTCACGCAGCGCCTATGTCATTGAAGCAGGATGGAGGTGTGAAATCGACGCGGCGGCGGCAATCATCGCCCGGCGGACGCCTGAGTCTGAGCCGTCGTCGGATCACAGCGACAGCGCCGTCGTGCGCGAGGCGTTATTTGCGAATCGATTTACGTCCATCGCCACCCAGATGGGTCAGATGCTCCAGCGGACGGCAGTATCCACGAACGTGAAGGAGCGGTTGGATTACTCCTGTGCGTTGCTCGATGCGGACGGCTACCTGGTCGTGCACGCGCCGCACATGCCGGTGCATCTCGGGGCGCTGGGATTGTGTGTGCGAGCGCTGCGCGAGGCGCTGCCGATGCGCGACGGCGACGTGGTCCTGACCAATCACCCGGCCTACGGTGGTTCGCATCTGCCTGATATCACGGTGGTGACACCCGTGTATCAGAGCGATCACCTACTGGGATATGCGGTCAGCCGTGCGCATCACGCGGAGCTGGGCGGGATTCGTCCCGGGTCCATGCCCCCCGAAGCGCGCACGCTCGCCGAGGAGGCGGTGGTGATCGAGCCGCAGTATCTGCTTCGAGCCGGCGAATCTCGCTTTGATCGGATCGAACAATTACTGCGAACCGCGGCCCATCCGTCGCGAGCAGTTGACGACAACCTCGCCGACCTGCGGGCGGCCGTGGCGGCGAATCATCGGGGTGCTACGCGACTGCGCAGTCTCGCTGGGGCGCATGGCGTCGAGGTCGTCCATGAGCAGATGATGCTGCTCAAGAAAAGGGCCCAGCGCATGGCCCGCGACGCCCTGACCGCTTTGCCGGACGGGCGCTACGAAGCGATCGAGCACCTTGACGACGGCTCGCCGATTTGTGTTTCCATCGAGATCAAGGCCGATCAGGCCGTCATCGACTTCGCAGGCTCAGCCGAAGTACATCCCGGCAATCTCAACGCCACGCCCGCGATCGTTCACAGCGCCGTGATCTACGTGCTGCGGGTGCTGATCGGCGAGGCGCTGCCGCTCAACGAAGGGATCATGCAAGCCGTGACGCTTCGCATCCCGCACGGCATGTTGAATCCTGACTTTGGTGATGATCCGGCGCGAGCCCCGGCGGTCGGCGGCGGGAACGTCGAGACCAGTCAACGTCTCGTGGGAACACTGTTCAAGGCCCTGCGCCTCTGCGCTTCCAGTCAAGGCACGATGAACAATGTGCTGTTCGGCAACGATCAATTCAGTTACTACGAGACCGTTTGTGGCGGGAGTGGGGCGACGGCCGAGCGGAATGGCGCTGATGCGGTGCATACGCACATGACCAACACGCGCATTACTGATCCGGAGATCATCGAGCACCGGTACCCGGTCCGGTTGGAGCGGTTCGCGATACGGCGCGGGTCCGGCGGGGCGGGTCGGCATCACGGGGGCGACGGGGCCGTGCGCGAGATCACCTTCCTCGAACCCGTCTCATTGTCGATCGTCAGTCAGCATCGAACCGAAGGCCCGTACGGGCTGGACGGCGGCGCCCCCGGAACGCCGGGTAGGCAGCGCGTCGTGCGCGCCGATGGCGAGATCGTCGAGCTGGGCGCGGTGGATGGATGCGAAATCAACGCCGGCGATCGACTGATCCTCGAAACCCCCGGCGGCGGCGGTTACGGATCGGTATCGGAGTCTGGTTGATTCGTCTGGGCTTCCATCCGCGCGCGGTCCAGGGGATGGAATGAATCAAGAAGCTGCGTGTGCGGTCGTTTGAGACTAAACGGCTTGCCGCACTCGGAGCAGATACCTGTACCACGCTTACTTCGAGGCGTTCCCACAAGTGAGTACCCGCAATGCCGACATTGCGGGAACTCGCTGACCGACTTTCGTTGCGGGTCTGCGACTGTGGGTGGGTAGCCGATCAAGACGATTTGCGGCGATCGGCCCCAGTGAAGTTCGGCGTCGTCGTCTGGATCGATGCTCGCGTTCAAGTCGCGAAACAGGATCCGTCTGGCTATCTGCCAGTCGGTGTTCTCGGCATCTCCCTCCGGAGCTGTGTACTCCTCGGGATGGAACGGCCGGCCGCATTCCGGACACCGGCCGCATCCTCGCTCGTCTGGGCGTAAACCGTGGAGCGAATACCCACACGCCAAACACAGCCGCTGATTGATAAGCCGAGCTCTGGCCGCATCCGCATGAGCCCAAACGGTCAGTCCAATCAACCCAGCAGCGATCAGAATGCCTATACCCAAGATGCCAAAGAGGAGAGTCCACTCAACGCCGATCGCGTACGCCACAAAGAAGAAGACCGTAGCCGGTAGGGCTCCACCGATCAGTCCTATTTGGAGACTGACGAGTCCACGGCCATGGGTCAAGAAACGCATGGCCGCTCGGTGCATGACCTGATCAAAGTGTGTGCGGTTACGGTACAGACCGCCACGCGGTACGACGATCGGGACGGGTCTCGCGCCTTGAGGTGGAGGCGGCTCGAGAACTGGTGGCAGCCGATCCTTCACGCGCTGCTTTGCTGCTTGTAACGCGGCAATGTTCTGCGACGGCGCCGTGTAGTCGCCCAAACTGAAAACGCTACAACACCGGGGGCACACGCCGTCGCCGTGTCTATCTGTTTCAGCGTCCAGCAGTGATGCGGCGCATCGTAGACACAGCCGTCTGTCGATGATTTTGTCCGAGAGTCGACGCATGCTGCGGAAGTACAGCAAGCACCACGTTACACCGATCAACCATGCCCATGACAAGTGGGAGGTCTGGATGAAAACGCCGGATTCCTCTGAGATGGCTGAGATAATCACCTTGATAATCGTGAGCACGATCAAAACCACGCCGGCGATAGTCAACAGGTACCACTGGAGACGAAGCCCGCGCCAGCGTGCGAGACGCTGGGCGGCGGCTTCGAGCGCGGCATCGAATTGCTCTTGGGTCTTGTATGACGACACAAGGATCGAAGGTGCAGAATCGTCCCCTGACTTCGGTGAGGCGGATGTTGCAGCGTCGCCCATTGGCCGGCCCCGTTCGTGATGCGGCTTATTCTAGCCGGTCGGGTGCGCGTGGCCTTGATCGGAGTTCTCACGTTGCTGAGCGTGACTTGGCTCCCGCAGCATCCGCGCGCGATCGAGCGGATGGAGGCTGTCGCGCCAGTCGGGCTCGCGCCGCGGACGCTTGTATCCGCGCGGTAGATGGGAGTAGTAGCCCAGATGATACGCCTGCCCGCATTCGCTGCACGTACCGTAACCAGCCGAATCAGTCGGCGACCGCCGGAGCGAGTAGCCGCACTTGAAACACATGTGCTGCCTGATCATCCTCCTGACGAAGCGCCGGATCCTCGTGAAGTACCAACCGGTGAGGACAAACGACACCAACTGAGGAACTACGATCCAACCTAATAGACGGATAGATGATGCGAGGACGATAGTAATTATCACTGCGGCCAAGAAAACGAACATTCCCCAAAGAGGCAGCCGATCGACGAATGAACCATGTTTCAGGATCAGTCGACGCGCTATCCCCTGAGTGAATACGTTGAAATGGTCCCGATCGAGGTAGCAATACCCTGCTTGGTCGGGTGGGAGTGGATCCATCGCGCCGAAGAGGCTTTGGCTCGCATTGCTCATAGAGATGCCCCTTTCGGAGACACTACATTCTAGCACGTGAAGGTTGGCGTTTGAATGCAAAATCCCCCGGTGAATACACCGGGGGCACGCTGCGTCGGAAATACATGGCGCCGTGGAAATCGCGGACATGCTGATGTATTGCGGAGGGGTGGGTCGGGGAACCGGGGCGGTTTTGATGTACGGGCGCCGTTCGCCCCCGGTGTGTTCACCGGGGGCTAAATGGTCGAGATGCCTTCTTCCTACGATCGTTCGACGAGGCGGTCGATGAGGTAGCTCGACTTCTCGAGCGCCTCGTCGGTGAACGAACCGAGGAACGTGCGCACTTGATCGAAGGTGGCCTCGACGGCTGCGTTGTCCTTTTCTTGGATGTTCTTTTTGTGAGCGGCGGCCGCTTCGAGGAACGCATCGGTGATCTGGCGCGTCAACGGATTTGAGGTCTGGATCGAGGCATAGAGCTGCGGCGACTGGGCGAAGTGCCGGGCGGTCATCAACAGCTCCATGAGGTAGACGGGCGAGGTGAATTGGAGCGTTTCTTCCAACGGCACGCCGAACTGAGCCATCGTCTTGCCGATCACTTCCGTGGAGAAGTGGGTGAGGACCTGCACCACGGCCATGGCTCGATCGTGCTCTTGGGGCGTGGTTTCCTTGATGCTCAGACCTCGGGCCGTGAACATGCTGCGCAGCCAATCGAGCCATTCATCGCCGCGACCGGGGGTCAGGACGATGCGCTGACCTTGAAGCGAATGGACGGACGGTCCGAACAGCGGGTGCGTGCCGACGACGCTCGCTTTGCTGTGCTGAAGCATCGCCTGCATGGGGTCCGTCTTGATTGAGGTGACATCAAGGAGCAACGCGTCTTCGCGCACGTGCGGGCCGAGTTCGGTGATGACCTGTACCGTCACGTCAATGGGCACGCTGATCAATACGACATCGGCGACGGAGGCGGCCTCGCGCGGCGTCAGTTGGGTTTGCACGTCCGCGATCATCACGGCGTGGCCGAGATCAGCGAACATCTGGGCGAGGCAGCCGCCCATCGCCCCGGCCCCGCCGATGATGGCGACGGTCCGCGGTTCGAGATCAAGCGGGACTTCCGCTCGCAGCGCCGCTTGTCGATCGCGACTGGCCCACAGCATGAGGCGGAACAAACTCTCGATGACGTCGGGGCGCAGGCCCAGCGGCGCCGATCGGTCACGTCGATCGGCGATTATTTCGCGCTCGCGCTGGTGGTCGCGGATCGCCACGCCGTGCGCTCGCTTGTAGGCGGCGATCTCGCCCACCAATCCGTTGCGCCGAGACAAAAGCTGGAGCAGCTCGTGATCGACGGCATCGATCAGGGCGCGCAGCACGGGCAACGGTCGGCCCAAGGGGGACTGGTCAGGGTTGGGTTGAGGCGTCGTCATGCGTCTGCTCGGTCGTTGGGATTCGCGGTCGCTAGGCGTTATCACTTTACACGGGGCCGCCGGTTCCCGGGTCGCCAAAGCGAGGACTGAATTGGAGGGTCGGCGGTGGCCGAATCCCCTCGTATCGATTTACGGTCCAATCCCGGTGTTTTGGTCGGGTAGATCGTCAGCACGACCGATACGATCGAGGCCCGATCGGCTGGGGCCCGGATGCTTTCGTCAACCAATCGGCCCGGCTAGACTCTTCGCTATGAACAAGATTCCCAGCCCAGCGGCCCCACTGATGCGCAGCAAAGTATCAACCTTCGTTGATGATTTCATGGCTCAGGTGGAGCAACGCAATCCGGACGAGCCGGAGTTTCTCCAGGCCGTACGGGAGGTGGTCAGCTCGCTGGTGGTGGTCCTGCAAAAGCACCCGGAGTACCGCAAGGCGAACATTCTGGACCGGATGGTGGAGCCGGAGCGGGTTATCCAGTTTCGCGTGCCGTGGATGAATGACGCGGACGAAGTTCAGGTCAACCGCGGGCTTCGGGTGGAGTTCTCAAGCGCCATTGGGCCGTACAAGGGCGGACTGCGGTTTCATCCCAGCGTGAACCTGAGCATCCTGAAGTTTCTGGGATTCGAGCAGGTATTCAAGAACAGTCTGACCACGCTGCCCATCGGCGGCGGCAAGGGCGGAGCGGATTTCGACCCCAAGGGCAAGAGCGACTACGAGGTCATGCGGTTCTGCCAGAGCTTCATGAGCGAGCTGTATCGCCACATCGGCCCGAACACCGACGTGCCGGCGGGCGACATCGGCGTGGGGGGGAGGGAGATTGGCTACCTCTTCGGACAATACAAGCGACTGACGAATGAATTCACGGGGGCGATCACGGGCAAGGCGTTCAAGTGGGGCGGCAGTCACATCCGGCCCGAGGCGACGGGCTACGGCATGGTGTACTTCGCGGCCGCGATGCTGGAGACCCAGGGGCAATCACTGGAGGGCAAGACGTGCCTTGTCTCCGGTGCGGGCAATGTTGCCCAATACGCGGTGGAGAAGATCAGCGAGCTTGGCGGGAAGGTCGTGACACTCTCGGATACCAGTGGCTTCATCCACGATCCGGACGGCATCTCCACGGAGAAGCTGCAATGGGTGATGAGCCTGAAGAACAAGCGACGTGGCCGGATCGAAGAATATGTCGAGGCTTTTCCGACCGCACGCTTTACGGGGGCCGATCCGACGCTTCAGAGCAACCCGCTGTGGGCGGTCGCAGCGGATTGCGCGTTCCCCTGCGCGACGCAAAACGAGTTGAACGCCAAGGATGCGGAGCACCTCGTGGCGAACGGCGTGAAGGTCGTCTGCGAGGGCGCGAACATGCCCACGACCCCCGAGGCGGTTGATCATTTGCTGGACGCGAAAATCCTGTACGGACCCGGCAAGGCCGCCAACGCGGGAGGCGTGGCGGTCTCCGCTTTGGAGATGGCGCAAAACAGCATGCGGCTCACGTGGTCGCGTGAGGAGGTTGACCAACGCCTCCAGGAGATCATGCGCTCGATTCACGACACCTGCGCCGAGGCGGCCGAGACCTACGGCACGCCGGGCAACTATGTCAACGGGGCGAACATCGCCGGCTTCTGCAAAGTCGCCGATGCGATGATCGACCAGGGGCTGGTCTAGCGGTCCTTTGGTTCGACGTTCGGCATTCGGAACGGGCGTCGACCGAGTCCCGTGCGGCACGCTGAGGTGTTCGAGCCGCCGGCGGGCCTCGTCCCCCGGGATTCATCCACGAAAGTCGATGATATGTGGCAACTCGGCGATCGCCTCGCACGGATCGTTCCTTGGAAAGGGCCTAGGCTGAGGCTTGTACCGGGGCACTATCTGCGGTTGGCTCGTCGAGGAACCAGCCGGGCCGGGTTTTCGTTAGCGCCAAAAAAGCCCACGCCTCGCCAGCCATGGCGAGGCGCGGAGCAAAAGAGAGAGAGCTTGTCGGGGACCGAGGCGGTCCCGCAAAGTCCACGCCTCGCCAGCCATGGCGAGGCGCGGAGCAAAAGAGAGAGAGCTTGTCGGAGAGCGGTATGGCTCCCCAAACTCCGCCCCGCGCTGCGATGCGCGGTCCGGAGAACGCTTTGAGGCCTTGCTCGCGTGGCCTCAGCCCCCCTGATCCCGCCCCGAGGCGCTCCTTTGGCGCCACCTCAATATCCTGCGCGCGGAGCGCCTAGTCCCGCTCAAACGTCCTGGTCGCAGCCAGTGGTCTTGGAGCCGTACCCCGGATATCTCGCTGTGGGCTAGGCCATACATCCACGCCAGATCGTGTCGTTGGTCATCGGCCCTATGCCCAGGCGGGTTTGCCCGACGCAGCTTCGCCCTCCTTGCTCCGCACATCTCGGCGAGCAGATGAACCACGTTTGCCGCCTGCGAAAGGTTCTCGACGTAGACATCGCAACCGAGTTGGGCTGCTCGTGTCGTGACCCCAGCACCATCCAGCACTCCAACAAGTCGTAGCGGTGTCAGGAAGCCGTTGCGGTCCGCCCGCAATTTCTGAATAGCCCGGCCGAAGCGGGAAATCGTCGGTTCGGTCAAGGCAATGCACACGACCACCAGCTGATTCGCACCGAGCACAAGGCTGCGGCGAATCTGCACGGTGGGATCGGCCACGACCGCTCGTTGGACACCATATTGGATCAGCGTGGCTTTCATCAGTTGGGCAGCATACGGCTCGTCGAGGATCAAGACCAAGGGTGGCCGCGCGGTACTCATTCTCGTCGTCAAAGAACAAATTGCGCGCCAGGCGCGGCGCTGTGTTGCCGGCGTAAACGCGCCTCGCACCGCCTCTACTCGGCCAGTGCGCTCAATCGAGAAGTTGCTTTCGTCGCAGAAAGGCGAAAGTGTCGCCGGTAGCGAGCACAACAATCGGCCAACAATCGGCGTACGATTGGACAGGTCGCATCGACGCGACGGGCGTCGCAGAGATGCGGCGCGGAACGGCGCGCGGCGGAACAAAGGACGCTTTGAATTTTTCGTTTCGTAAAAAAGAATTGGGGAAGCGTCGGCGATCGCCCGTTATCGGAGCTTCAGCCAGCGGTAGATCGTGCTGCGGTGGACGCCGAAGACCGCAGCCGCTCGGCTCACGGAGTCGCCGGAATCCGCCAGCACGCGGCGCACCGCTTCTCCCTTGACCTGCTGCAACAGGCGGCGAGGCGAAGTGGCCGAGGTTGGTTCAGCGATCTGGCCGAACTCCAGAAGCCGCCGTGCAGACACGAGCGTGCGCGGACAGAGCACGTGCAGGCGCTCCACGATGCTGCGGAGCTGCCGTATATTCCCCGGCCAGCGGTAGGCCTTCAACAGATTCAACGCCTCACGATCGAACTGAAGCTCCGGCTGCTGGTAGAGCTTTGCGAACTCGGCGTTGAAGCGATTCAGAAGGATCGGCAGCTCGGTGAGGCGTTTGCGCAGCGGTTTGACGTGCAACTGCACGACATCGAGCCGATACAGCAGATCCTCACGGAACGCTGAGGCCGCAACCGCCTCGCCGAGATCGCGGTTGGTCGCGGCGATGATCCGGACGTTGACGAAGATCGGCCGCGAGCGCCCCACGGGCTGGACCTCGCCATGCTGTAAGAGTCGCAGCAGTCGGATCTGCGCCGAGGCCGTCAGCTCACTGATCTCGTCGAGGAAAAGGGTTCCGCCTTCGGCGGCGCGCACCATTCCGAGATGATCGGCGGTGGCCCCACTGAATGCCCCGCGAACGTGCCCAAACAGTTGGCTGTCGATCAGACTCTCCGGTACGGCTCCACAGTTCAGCGGAATGAACGGCTTGGCCTTACGTGGACCGCTGGCATGCAGCCAACTCGCCAGGTGTTCCTTGCCCACGCCGGTTTCGCCGGCGATCAGGATCGGGCAGTTCGACCGCGCGGCCCGCCTGGCCAGTTGGACCCACTGCCGATCGCTCAGGCCGTGTCCGCCCAGATCGTCGATTCTGCCAAGTCCGAAGGTCTCGTTCCGTTCAAGAAGTTTCGATCCGCCCGTCATTCGGGGACACACTCTCTCTCTACTCTGTCTGTCTCTCTCTTGCTCCGCGATCCATTTGAGTCCTCTGGACGGCGTGCGATGCGGCAATCCATGCGGCGCATCAGGCACGTCAGTCCAAGGCGGCTGCCTCCTTCAGCCACTCTGGCGAGGCGTTCAGCTCGTCACGCCGACCGCCTCGCGCACGTCCAGCGTCGCCCATCGTTGCCCGACGTCTAAGCGCAACGAGATAAGAGCATCGTCTGTTTTTTGGCATCTCTCTCCTCGGCCCGGCGCCAGGATGACCGCTGTGGCCAGCCCGCCGACGGCGTGACTCATCACTCTGCTATCTATACCATAGCACGGCTGCGGTCTCGTCAAGTATTATTTTCATCTGAAACCAGAAGAAAAACGGCAGTCCGCTCGCCCTCGCCTTGGTCGACCTTGGGCATGACCGCTTGCTTTCCCAATTTCACATGGATCGAGGCTTTTTGCCCCCGCCGACGCCACCGCGGCCAAACGGACTTGTCACGGTGTGTCGGTGCAGGAGCCGAGAGGACCGGCGGGTCACCCGCTCGCCGCACGATTGGGTCCAACCGCTC
>JACZXL010000003.1 GCA_022571635.1 Planctomycetota bacterium | reverse complement strand
CACCGTCGAGCGGGGCGAACGATGCGCTCATGCTGTACCACCACGCGCTTGAGATGGACGGTCCACACTACAGCCGAGGTCGGCCGTTGCACGAGCGGCCGGAGGCGATGGCGGCGTGGACAAACCGATTGTGGCTTATCTTCGCGCCCAAGATCAGCGCTGATCAGCCGGACCGAGAGACGTTCACCGTCGAGGTCCAGCGCCACCCGGCCATCGGCGTGTATTCCTACGACCCGCCTGATCGACTGAGCGTCGTCGCCTCGCTGGAAGGGTTGGGGAACCTGGTGGGATTCGTGGGGATGCCACAGGGCCCGGTCGCCCTGCGGGTGCCAACGCAGCGTGCCCGGGCAGGTGTGCAAGCCCGCGAGGGTTCCATCGCTGCCGAACCCGTCCTCGCTGAACCGGTGCTTGAGCAGCTCCGAGGCGCGCGATGGGAACGACTAGAGCTTCCGGAGGATCTTCCGATCGGGGGGCGGTATCGGCTGGCGGTCGGCTCGGCCCAGGGGAACCTCCTGCTGCTGCTCGTCGCGTTACCCGGTGATCGCAGCCTGACCGTGCTCCATCAACGACACGCCCAAGAGGCGTGGACGCCGGTCGACGTACCGGTCGATCTCTGGTCGGTTTCGGCGGTGACCCGATGTGAGGCCCAGGTTGTCCTCGTCCTGCAAGGCGCCAGGCCCGGCCGGGTGGAGATCAGCTACCTGCGCCCGGGCTCGTTGGTCTCGCTCGGCGAGTTTGCCGCGCCGAGCGGGCGGTGGGGGCTGTTCGGTCTTCGCGACGGGGTGCGTTTGGTCGAGCAATCCACCTACGGCGGCTTGCGGCTACGCCGTATCGATCCCATCACCGGGACGCTGAGTTCATCGGAGGCGATGACAAGTCAAAGCCTGCTGCCGCTGCGAACGCTGCATATGCCGCTGCTCTTCGTGGTGGCGCTCACCGTTCTGCTGCTCGTGTTGATATTCAAGCCGGCGAGCCAAGCGGCGTCGCCGACGCTGCCGGCGACCATGGCCGTGCTCGGGCTGGGGCCGCGGCTGCTCGCGTTGGCCATCGATCTCGCCGTGGGAGGTGTGGCCACAATTCTGCTGCTTCGTTGCACACCTGCGGAGTTGCTGCGGTTGCCAATGTGGACACCCGACATCGCCGACGCCGCCCCTTCCCTCTGGCTGATCGGAATCACCATGATGCATTGCACACTCGGGGAGATCGTGGCGGCGCGGTCGGTGGGCAAAGCCCTGCTGGGCGCGCGGGTCGTCGCGGCGCATGGGGTGCGACCTGCTCTGGGGTCGATTCTCGTTCGCAATGCCATCAAGATCATCGTGCTGCTCATACCAGTGCTAGCGGTGATCGCGCTGCTGAACCACCACCTCCAGGGGCTTGGGGATCTGATGGCCCGAACCCTCGTGGTGCATCACGTATCACCCAAAAATTGAAGCGAGAAAACGACCGATAACCTGGGTCGGCACCGGTTTCTGAATGCTGAAGTCCGCTTGAGGCTGCGACCGATAAGCGAGGCGACGGTGAATGGATTCACCGCTGGACGCGATCGGCGGACCCGATTGCGAGGCGCGATCGGAAACGGCAGCGAGAGGATCTCCAGTGGCCGACGATCAAGAACTGGAGCGCGGCAAGAAGAGGCCACGCGACGATGCCTCCGCGGACGACGCGGAGTCGGGTGACGCACGCAGTGACGATTGGTCGGCGTGGGGCAACCTCTGGCAGGTCCCGGCGATCGTGCTCAGCGCAGCCCTGATCTTTCTGGGCATCTCGATTGCGACTCATCGTCAGCCGGACAACGATTTCAGAGGCGCGTTGGACCAAGTCGAGCAACTGCTCACCGGCGGTCAGCTGGATCTCGCGGCTTCACAGCTCAATGACGTGATCGAGCCGAATCTCTACCTGGCCAGCCAGCCCGAGCAGGCACGCTTTCATGCCCTGGTGGGTGACTGGATTGCGGCCTCCCAGGCCGATCAGGAGATCGATGTCCTGGAGAACCATCGCCGCGTGGCGCAACAATACGCCACGGCTGAGGACCTCGGCGCGCGGATGGGCCCGGCTCGCCTGGAGCGATTCGCCCTGGCGCTCATCGCCGTCGGCGACCGGGAGGAGGCGCAGCGTCTGCTGGCCGAGTTGGATGGGTTGTCCGCCGCCGGTGGCGATGCCGCCCTGGATATCCGCCGCCGCCGCAACCACGTCCTGCGCCGCTTCGTGGACGACAGCCTTCGACAGACCGATCTGCCGTTCGAGTCGCTCATGAAGCTTTTGGAGCAGTACCGCCGTGACCCCCTGCTCAGGGCGGCGGACTCCGTGTGGGCGGTCGCGCGAATGGCTGAGCTTCGCTTGGAGAGGGGGTTCACACAGGAGGCGGTCGATCGACTCCTTGTTGACATGCGGCGCTTCGAGATCGACCAGCCCCAAAGCGAGGGGGTCAACTTCGGCGAACTGTATACCTTGCTTGCCCGCGGATATTACGACCTCGGTGAGCATGCCGACGCCGAGTTCAACCTCCATTTAGCGATGGGTCAATTCATTGGCCCGGAGTCGCAGCGCGGTGACACGCTTGTGCTGCTGGGGCAGGTTGATGTCGCCAACGGCCGGTGGCGCGAGGCGTTTGAGCGCTTCGACGAGGTCGTGCGCGACTTTGTCTCCACCCGCAGCTACTTGCCCGGGTTGCTTGGGCGAGCTGAAGTGCACAGCGTGCTCGGCGATCACAACCTGAGCCTGGCCGACTACCAGCGGATTCACGATCTCCTGCCGATGGCCGGACCGCGTCGGGACGTGACCGCCCAGCGCGTCGCCCACAGCCTGACCGAGCGACACGAGGCAACATTGATGGCCGGGAAGCTGGAGGTCGCCTTGCAATTCGTCACCCTCGCCAAGGCGATGTTTGAGCCTGGCCAGGTGCCGGTGGGAATCCTTCTTCGACTTGCCTACACGAGCCGCCAACGCGCTGACGATCTCCTTCGTTCGGCGCTGGGTACCGATGAGGTGGTTTTGTCCCGGCTCAGCGAGGTCGATCCCGCGACGCGCCACGAGGCCATCCAGCATTACCGCCGCGCGGGCGACTACTACGTTCGCCACGCCCGCGGCATCGCCGGCGCTTCCGACCAGGATGAGACGTGGGCCGATTCCTTGTGGCTCGCCGCGGACAGCTACGACCTGGCGGGGTACCGTGAGTTCGCGGCCACCCACTTCACCGAGTACATCGCCGGCCGCTCCGAGGCTGATCCGCGCCGCCCGGAGGCGATCTTCCGGCTCGGCCAATGCTATCAGGCGGAGTCGGACTTCCAGATGGCGGTGAACTACTACGAGCAGGTGCTGGTCGATCACCCGCGCAGCCAGTACGCCGCCGGCGCCCATGTCCCGCTGGCCAGATGCTTCCTCGAGCTCGGCCGTCGGCATGAGGCCCAGCAGCGACTCGAGCAGGTGCTCCAGGGCAATGTCCAGCTTGATCCCAATGCGCCGGAGTATCGCGAGGCGCTGTTCGAGCTCGGCGCGCTGTTCTACGACGCGGGCGAGTACGTTCCGGCCATCGAGAACCTCAGTAAGGCATACCAGCGCTATCCCGAAGATGCGCGTTCCAACGAGATTCTCTTTCAGTTGGCGGACAGCCACCGGCGCCATGCCAACGACCTGCGCGATCAGCTTGAGGACCCGGTTCTTGCGCCCTCGGAGCGACAGCGGCTGGGAACGCTCCGCGCGCAGCAGCTTGAGCAAGCGCTTGAGCTCTATTCCGAACTGTGTCGCCGGGACGATCCCTCGGGCCCGCCCCCAACCGATTACACGCAGCGGCGGTTCATCCGTGACGCCTACTTGTATCAGGGCGACTGTGCGTTCGAGCTGGAGCTCTTCGACCAGGCCGTTCAGTTTTATGACGCGACCGCTCAGCGCTTCCCTGAGCATCATTCGTCGCTGACCGCCCTGATTCAGATCGTGAACTGCTACTACAAACTTGGTGACCCCAACCGCGCCCGCGTGGCGCATAATCGGGCGCTGGTGCGGCTTCGCCAGCTCCCGGAGAGCGTTTTCGAGGCCCCGGACTCGCTGCTGGATCGTGATGCGTGGGCACGATGGCTCCAGAACATTCCGCTGAATTGATGACCGGCCAGAGCCGGCGCGATTATCAACGATGACGAACGCTGAGCAAAACTCGACAGACCGCCTGATCCGGGTGCTGCAAGAGCAGCAATCGCTCGTGGAGCAGCTTGCGAAACTGGCGACCCAGCAATCAGAGCTTGTTGAGTCCGGCAAGACGGAAGCGTTGCTGTCCGTACTCGGACGGCGCCAGGAGCTCATCGATCGAGTCATCGCCAGTCAGAGCGATCTGACGACGCTTCTGGAGGAACTGCGGTGCGATCGCAGCAACGTTTCCGAAGCCTCCAAGCGGCAGATCGGGGGCCTGGTCGAGACGATCAATCATCAACTTGCTCAAGTCATGAAGCGCGACAGCGAAGATCAACAGCGCCTCCAATCAAGACGCGATCGCACGAGACAGGAACTGGCCGGGGTGGGGAACGCAAAGAAAGCGCATCAGGCGTATTTCAAGTCGCATCCGGTGATGAATCGGTTCGCGGACCGCCAAGGATAAGCATGAGCACTGTTGCCCTTCCCAACATCGCGCTCCCGCCGGACGTAGGCCTCGAGGATCTCGAGCAACTGATGCGCTCGGTCAATGAGACGACGCACCGGCTGCAGCAAACGCATGTCGCGCTGCGGGGCGAGGTGGCCCATCTCCAGCGCGAGCTGGCCGAGGCTAATGCACAGCTTCGCCGGTCGCGATCACTGGCGGCCCTGGGAGAGATGGCCGCGGGGATCGCTCATGAGGTCCGCAATCCCCTCGCCTCGATCCAACTGTACGTGCAAATGCTGGCGGAGGATCTGGCCGAGCGACCCGAGCAGGCCGAACTCTGCGAAAAGATCGCCCACGCCATCGATAGTCTCGATGCCGTCGTCCGGGACGTGCTGCTGTTCGCCCGCGACACGACAGTTCACACGGCGCCGATTTCGGCGGCGGCGTTGATCGACCGGGCGCTAAGAACGTGCGCACCACTGCTGGCCGACGGTGACATCACCGTAGTGCGGGAAGACGCTCGATGTTCCCAGTTCAATATCGAGGTCGATGCAGGTCTGTTCGTCCTGGCTTTGAGCAATGTCATGCGCAACGCCGCGGACGCGATGATCGAATCACGTTCAGCTCGGCGCGAGCTCAGGGCCGAGGTGTCGCGGGGTACGCACCGGCGTCCCGATGGTCGCCGTGTGGAAATGGCGGTATTCAGCGTCGCGGACACCGGGCCGGGCATTGACGAGCACGTCGTCAAGCGCATGTTCAATCCGTTTTTTACGACTCGCAAGACCGGCACCGGGCTCGGGCTAGCCATCGTCCACCGCATTGTTGATGCCCACGGAGGCCAGGTGTCGGTCGAGAACCGTCCCGACGGCGGCGCCCAAGTGAAGCTGTACCTCCCGTTGGGAGGACCGGGCGATACCGAGCTGCCCCCACTGAACGGCCGCGGCCAGCTGGACGCTGAGCCGATCACTGACAACTTCTCGTCAATGGAGCACGGAGCATGAGCAGGATACTCGTCGTCGATGACAAAGAAATGATGCGCGACAGCGTGGCCGCCACACTCGCGCGCAAGGGGCATAACGTGGTCGCGGCCTCGACCGGACAGGCGGCCCTGCAGCGGCTTGGGCAACGATCGTTTGACGCGATCATCACCGATCTTCAGATGCCGGAGATGGACGGACTGGAACTCCTGCAGGAGATTCGCCGGATCGACGAGCAGCTTCCGGTCATCTTCATGACGGCGTATGGCACGGTTCAGACCGCCGTCGCGGCCATGAAGCAAGGCGCGTTTGACTACATCACCAAGCCCTTCAGCGGCGACGAACTGCTGGTGGCGATCGATCGCGCGATCAAGCACGCCAAGCTGCTGAAGGAGAACCAGATCCTGCGCGCCGCCGCCACCCCGGGTGGGAGTCGTCAGGCCCAAACGACGCACAAGATGATCAGCAATGGGCGGACGATGGGCGAGCTCAAGGAGCGCCTGGCCCGGATCGCCGACAGTCACAGCACCGTGATGATCAGCGGAGAATCAGGCACCGGCAAGGAGATCGCGGCGCGATGGATTCACCAACGCAGCTCGCGCGAGAAGATGCCGTTCCTGGCGATCAACTGCGCCGCCCTCTCCACAAGCCTGCTGGAGTCGGAGCTGTTCGGGCACGAAAAGGGCGCTTTCACCGGCGCGGATCGACTCCGCAAGGGCCGCTTCGAGCTGGCCGATGGGGGAACACTGCTGTTGGATGAAATCAGCGAGATATCGTCCGCCATCCAGGCCAAGCTTCTGCGCGTGCTCCAGGAGCGATCGTTCGAGCGCGTCGGCTCGAGCACGAGCCGAACCGTTGATGTGCGCGTCATCGCCACCACGAACCGCGACCTCCCCGCTGAGGTTGCCCGGGGGACGTTCCGCCAGGATTTGTATTTCCGTCTCAACGTCCTGCCCGTACAGATGCCGCCGCTTCGCGACATCATCGAGGAGCTGCCCGAGCTGGCCGAGCATTTCGTCCAACTGGTCGCGACCCGTGAGGGCAAGCCGGTCAAGACGATCGAGCCGGAGGTGCTCCAACTGATGCGCCACTATCCCTGGCCGGGCAACGTGCGCGAGCTACAGAACATCTGCGAGCGGGCGGTCGTCCTGACGTGTGGCGAGGTGATCGAAGCGTCGATGATCGCGCCGTGGCTTTCCAGTCCAGATGTCGCGCCGGGCCTCCCCGCCGCGATGATCGAGGTCGCCCCGCTGACGGGAGAAACGAGAATCTGTCCGGGGATCGTTTGTGACGGTCGTCTGACCCTCGACGACGTCGAGCGCGAGGCGATTGTCGCCACCCTCAAGCACAACAAGAGCCATCGACAACGCAGCGCCACCGCCTTGGGGATTGGCGTTCGCACGCTCGGCTTGAAGCTCAAGAAGTGGAAGGAGCAGCAGATTGTCGCCGAATCGCTCTGAATCGCCGCGCAAACGTTTCGCGTCGCGCAAGAGCTGCGCCCTGAATCGCATCCGGGTGCTCGGCGGGCCGGGGATCGGCCGACGGCCTGTGTTTTGCTGGCAATTCGGTGTAGCCTTGCGCTTCGGGAGCGTGCGAACATGATCGACGGCGTCACGAATGCAGATGCCATCCCCGTACTGGAGAGAATGGTGCAGTTCGCCGGTCAACGGCACCGGCTCATTGTCAACAACATTGCGAATTTCTCCACCCCCGGCTACCGCGCGATGGACGTCTCCGTGGACGCCTTCCAGGCCCAATTGGGCGAGGCCGTCGATGCCCGCCGAAAGCACCATGGTGCGCGCGGCGGCGAGCTGGAGCTTCGCGACTCACGGATGGTTGAATTCAACTCGACCGGCATAACGCTGCATCCGGAGCCGATCGCGAACAACATTCTCTTCCACGACCGCAACGACCGGAATCTGGAACGAACCATGCAGGACCTAGCCGAGAACTTCATGACCTTCCGCGTGGCCACGGAACTGCTTCGCGGCCGCATGGCTCTACTCAACACTGCTATCCGCGAACGATTATAACCCCCACCCCTGCCCTGATCCCTAATCCCTAATCCCTAATCCCTAATCCCTAACTCCTAACTGCTGACTCCTCATTCCCATGTACGGCGCTCTTGACATCTCGACTTCAGCACTCGTCGCCCAGCGAATACGTCTGGATGTTATCGCCGCAAATATTGCGAACCAAAGAACGATCCTGAATGAGAACGATGAATACGAGCCGTATCGCCGACGAATGGTGGTCTTCAGCGAGGGTGATCCGGCTCGCGGTCAAACGGAAGGCGTGCATGTCGCGTCGATCGAGATTGACTACAGCCCCTTGAACCAAAAATACGAGCCGGGCTCGCCCTTTGCCGACGCCGATGGATACGTGTCGTATCCCAACGTCAACTCCGTGATCGAAACCATGAACGCGATGGACGCCGCTCGAGCCTACGAGGCGAACATCACGGCGATCGAAGCGACAAAATCAATGCTGTCGGCCGCCCTGAAGATCATCGCGTAGATCCTGATCAATCGACTTCGTGAACCACCGAACTCCGGACTCCTTCTCCTGCCATGACTGATCCTGTCGGACTTATTGGAAACAGCGGCGCGTTGAATCGCGAGTTTTTACAGGGGCCGAACCTTGCCCCGCCCAAGGCGGGAGGCGCCAACTTCGCGGACATGCTTCAGGATCAGTTGAATACGGTCAACGAACTCCAGCGCGACGCGAAGGAGGCGATCGAGGATTTCATGACCGGGCGACGTAATGATGTCGAGAGTGTCATGATCGCCACGGAAAAGGCCGACACGGCGTTTCGACTGCTGCTCCAGGTTCGCAACAAGGTTATGGCCGCTTATGACGAGCTGAAACAAATACGAGTTTGATCGAAGAAGAGTGAGCCGGTGATCGCCCTGGCATGGAGGCCGAAGGGGCGAGCACGACGGTGGGGAACGGCTCAACGCTGAGCACTAAAGGCATGGAGGCCGACGCATGCAGGCGTTGCAACGGATCATCGACAACATTGTCGCCCAGATGAAAGGGCTGCCGCCCACGGCGCGGCTTCTGATCGGGTCGCTGATGGCGATCGTGGTGTTGTCGCTTTTTCTGGTGGCGCAACTCACCGGTCAGCCATCGATGATGCCGTTGCCGGTCACGCTGGCGGATGAAGGCGCCCGGGCGCGGGCGATCGCCTATCTGGACTCGGCTGCGATCCCCCATGAGCAGCGCGGGAGTGAGCTGTTCGTGCCGAGCGAACAACGCTTCGCCATCGTCGCCAAGCTTCTCGATGCCGAGGTGATGAGCCCGGATCAGGTCAACTTCGACAAGCTGATTGAGCAGGACAGCCCGTTCCTGACACGGCAGCAACACGACCGGCGCTGGCTGATCGCCAAGATGAACGTGCTTGGCAAAATGATCAGCCGGCTGCGCGGCATCAAACAAGCCACAGTTGTGATCGATTCGTCGAGTCGAGGCGGACTTGGTCGCAACTTCGTGCCGTCGACGGCATCGGTGATCGTCTTCACGCGCGGCGGGCCCCTGTCACAGGCTCAGGTCGAGGCGATCGCCCAACTCGTGGCGGGATCGGAGGCGGGCCTGGACGTGAGCAACGTTGCCATCATCGATGGAACGACCGGGCGGTCTCATAATGCCCGGGACGAGGATGATGTCACAGCCAGCCTCTACCTGGAGCGCAAGCTTGCCCTGGAGAAGGAAGTGAAGAGCACGCTCCTGACTGCATTGGAATATATCCCCGGCGTTCGCGTGGCCGTGAACGTGATGGTCAATGCCACGAGCCAATCGACGCGCATCGACAAATACCAGGAACCCGTGAGTACCCCAACGAGCGAGAGCATCGAATCGGAGACTGAAACCAACCAACGCCAGGCCGGCGAACCGGGCGTTCGATCAAACATAGGCGTCGAGATTGCTTCCATCGGGCCGATCGGCTCGGATCGCACGTCGGATCGATCGACGAGCGAGTTGGACACGCGGTTTCCCAACCAAAGAACATTGGAGCAGGACCCAAAGGGGTATGCCCTGAAGATCAACTCGACCGTACTGATCCCGCGCTCCTATTTCATCGGGATGTATCAACAGGATCAGAACGATCCGACGGCGGAGCCGGATGCCGCGGCACTGCAAGCGGTAGTGGACACGGAGATCGCTCGAATCAAGAGCGACATTGAGCCGTTGATCGACACCGGCCCGTTCGACGATGCGGTGCCGGGCGTGGTCGTGGTGAGCTCGTATCCCGATTTCGCGATGCCAGCGTCGCTGCTCGCACCCGGGGGTGTCGAGGTCGTGCCCGAGAGTTGGACGGGGACCATGGTGGGCGGACCGATGGTGAGATACGTCGGTCTCGGAAGCCTGGCCTTCATAAGTTTGGCGATGATGTTTCTGATGGTGCGAAAAGCGAGCGTTCGCGAGGAGCTGCCGTCGCCGGCGGAGATCGTGGGCCTGCCTCCGGCGCTGGAGATCGACGACTCGGACTTGGTCGGTGAGGCGGAGGAGTCATCGTTGGCCCTGGAAGGGGTCGAGTTGGACGACACGGAGCTGCGTCGAGGACAGCTCCTGGAGCAGATCAACGAGACGATCAAGACCAGCCCGGAGGAGGCCGCCAGCCTCGTGCGCCGCTGGGCGAAGGCTGAGGGTTAGGAAAAAACGGCGCTGCGCATGTCCATTCACCAGCGAAAATTGCCGAAGAACGTTGCCGAGTTGGACGGTGTGGTCAAGGCCGCCATCTTGCTGTTGTCGTTGGACGACGAGGTGGCCACGACGCTGCTCCAGCATCTTCCGACCGTCATGGTCGAGGAGGTCACCCGCGCGCTGGCGTCGCTTGGGGAAGTTCCGGCCGACCTGAGCGATCAGGTCATCGACGAGTTCTATGCGATGCGGATGGCCAGTCAGTACGCCAAGGAGGGCGGGCTGGACTACGCCAAGATGCTCTTGGAGAAATCGCTCGATCCGAAGCTGGCGGATCGGATGATCCAGCAGATTCAGACTCAGGTTCAGCGAACGCCGTTCTCCTTCCTCCAAAAGGCCGAGAGCGAGAACCTCCTGACGTTCATCCAGGACGAGCATCCCCAAACCATCGCGTTGATCATTAGTCATCTTGCGCATCACAAGGCGTCGGAAATCCTGATGGGACTTCCGGTTGAGAAGCAGATCGAGGTGGTCCGTCGTGTCGCGCACATGGAGCAGACCAGCCCGGAAGTGATCCGCGAGGTGGAGCACGGTTTGGAGTCGCGTCTGTCGAACATGCTCATGCATTCGATGGATAAGGTGGGCGGCGTAGAGACGGTCGCCGAGGTGTTGAACCTGTGCGACCGATCCACGGAAAAAGCGATCATGGAGGGCGTCGAGGCGGAGGACCCCGATCTTGTCGAAGACATTCGTCGGCTGATGTTTGTCTTCGACGACATCCTCAAGGTCAACGACAAGGGAATCCAGGCGGTGCTCAAGGAAATCGACAATGATGAGCTTTGCCTTGCCTTGAAGACGGCGAGTGATGAACTGAAAGAGAAGATATTCTCCAACATGTCCGCCCGCGCCGCCGATCTGATCAAGGAAGACATGGAGTACATGGGGCCGGTGCGACTGAGCGACGTCGAGGCCGCGCAGCAGCGCATCGTCGATGTCGTTCGACGCCTCGAGGATGCCGGGGACATCATCATCTCCGGCCGGGGTGACGACGATCTCGTGGTCTGAACCGCGTCACGAATCATTGGCTTTCGGTCATATGGCATTGATCAAGAACACAACGGCCGGTCCGCTCCCCAAGGGCGCCTCGGTGTTTGACCTGGGCGATCTGACTCGTGAGTCGGAGCATGTGCTGCGAGAGGCGAAACAGCAAGCGCAGCAGATCATGCAGCGGGCCGAGCAGGAGGCGGCGACGCTGGTCGATTCCGCCACCGATCGCGGCTTTGCCGAGGGCAAGGATCAGGGCCTGGCCCAAGGACGCGAGGAAGGCCGGCAAGCCGGTCGCGCGGAGGCGATCGCCGAGTTCACGCCGCAGCTCACGGATCTTCAGGTCGCCTTCACCGCCGCTCTGGCGCAGTGGGAGACCGATCGCAACGGCATGCTTCTGGCGGCCCGCGAGGACGTGCTGCGCCTCGCGCTGGCCGTGGCCGAGAAGGTCACGTACCGCATCATTCAGACCGATTCGACGGTCATCGGTGATCAGCTCGCCGAGGCATTGGCGCTGCTGGTGGCGCCGAGGGCGGTGACGGTGGCGGTCGCTCCGCAGGATCGGGCTCTGGTGGAGGCGATGTTGCCGGAACTGATCGACAAGATCAACACCTGCACGCACGCCGCCATTCGCGACGACCCATCGGTGACGCCCGGCGGCTGTGTGATCAGCACCGGCGCGGGCCGCATCGACGCCACGATCGAGCGCCAAATCCAGCGGATTGTCGACACGCTGTTGCCGCAGCCCGTCGAAGCGGCCCCGGGCAACGATACGCCGGGAGATGATGCGTTGGCAGAAGAAGCTCAGTCGTGACGGTGCTTGGGCCACAACTTGACACGCTGGGCCGGTTGCAATCCCAAGAGCTCATCGGCACGGTGGCGGCGGCGAGGGGATTGGGGCTGTATGTGGACGACTTGCCGCTCCCGGTCGGTGCGATGGTGCGCCTGGAGCTTGGCCGAGACAGCTCGCGCGTCATCCGCGGCGAAGTTGTCGGGTTCGACGGCCCGCGGAGCGTCGTGATGTTGTTCGGCTCCAACGATGGGATCGCGCCGGGCATGCGCGTCCACGGCGAGCAAACCGCCCAGACGGTCGCGATCAGCCGGTCGTTCCTGGGACGGATCATCGACGGATTAGGCCGCCCGATTGACGGGGGCACGTTCCCGTCGGATTGCGTGGCCCGCCCGCTCGATCCGCCGCCTACGTGCGCGCTGCATCGCCGCCGAATCGATCAGCCGCTTCCCACGGGTGTCCGTGTGATCGACACCATGCTTACCGTCGGCAAAGGCCAGCGTGTGGGGATCTTTTCCGGGCCCGGCCTGGGGAAATCGACACTCGTCGCCATGATCGCCCGGAACTCCGCCGCCGATGTCAACGTGCTGGCACTGGTGGGCGAGCGCGGCCGAGAGGTCCGCGAATTCATCGAGCGGTCACTGGGCCCGACCGGGCTGGCCAAATCGGTGGTCGTGGTGGCCACCGGAGACGAGTCGCCGCTGCTGCGCGTGCGCGCGGCGATGGTCGCTTCAGCCGTGGCGGAGTTCTTCCGAGACCAGGGCGCCGATGTCTTGCTGATGATGGATTCGCTGACACGGTTGGCCCAGGCCCAGCGCCAGATCGGCCTGACCATCGGGGAGCAGCCGGCGACGAAGGGCTATACGCCTTCGGTCTTTGCGATGCTGCCCAAGCTGCTGGAGCGGGCCGGGTCGATCGAAAGCGGCGGATCGATCACCGGGTTCTATGCGGTGCTGGTGGAGGGCGACGATCTGACCGAACCCATCTCGGATGCGGCTCGCGGCGTGCTGGACGGCCATGTCGTGCTCTCGCGGAAACTGGCTGGCCGCGGACACTACCCAGCCGTGGATATGCAGGATTCCGTCTCGCGCGTAGCCGATCTTGTCTGCGACGAGCATCATCAGGCCGCTCGGAGGCTGATTCTCAAGCTCCTCGCCGCTCGTTCCGAAGCCGAGGAGCTGATCAATATCGGCGCCTACGCCCACGGCTCCAACGCCGATTGCGACGTCGCGATTGCCCTGAAGCCGAAGATCGACGCGATGCTTCAGCAGGGTATCACCGAAGAAGCCGACTTCCCGCACAGCTGCCGGCAGTTGATCGAGCTCGCGGCGGCGGCGAAGGCTCAGTACGAGAAGGGATCGGCCGGGGCGTCAGCGGCCGGGGGCGGCGGCGCCAAGCGGGTCTAGCGGGAGCGTACGGAAATGGCACGGTTTGTGTTCTCTCTTGAGCCGGTTCTCAAAGCGCGGCGTCGCTCCGAAGAGACGTTTCAGCGCGACGTCGCCGGGATCGAGCGAGAGCGAATGCGTCTGGAAGAAATCCTACGAGGCCATCAGCGGAACCTGGTGTCGAACAAAGATGTGCTGCGCGATGGACTGACAGGACTGATCGAGGTGCGGGACCTACGGCTTCACGCCAACTCCTCGCTTCAAGTCATGCGCCGTGCGCAGCAGATCGTGCTCGAGTTGGCGGGGGTGTACAAGAGGCTCGAGGCTGCGCGGACCCGGTTGATCGAGGCCTCTCGCCGCCGGCGCGCGATCGAGTTCGTCCGGGACCGGCGGTACGAACAATGGAAAGCCGCCTTGAACAAGGCCGAGACCGCCGCCCTTGATGAGCTAGCGGTCATCGCGGCCGCCCGCAAGGAGTCTGATCCATGAAGACGATCTGGAGTATCGTGAGTTTCCTGGCGGTGGTTCATCTGCTCGCGCTGGTGACATTCGCCGTTTGGCTGTGGCATTCGGATCGGCTGGACGGCGCACGTGTCCAACAGGTTCGCGAACTGTTCTCGATGACGATCCCCGAGGCGCAGGTCGCAGCCAAGCGAGCCCAGACGCAAGTCAAGGCCGAACTCGCAGAGCGCAAGGAAGTCGCGTTTCGCGCCGATCCGCCGTTCTCCAGCGCGGCGGCGATCGAGATCGGTTCACAGGTGACGCGGCACACGAATCAGGAAATCCGTCGGCTTGAAGATACGAAGCGGAGGCGTCTTGCTCAGCTCGCCGAATCACAGCGTCTGTTTGAGGAACAGGAGGCCGATTCCAAGGCTCGTGTCGAGCGTTGGGAAGAAACGGCCGCGGCTGAGATGAATCGCAAGGCGGACGAACAGTTTGCCAAAGCGGTGAAATTGTTGGAATCGCAGCAGCCCAAACAGAGCAAGGCGATGATTGTGGAGTTGGTCGGCGCTGGAAAAATGGATCAGGCGGTGGCGTACATCAACGCCATGGACGAGCGCAAGAGCAAAAAGCTCATTGGCGCGTTCAAGACCCCCATCGAGCAGAAACTGGCAACGGAATTGCTGGAGCAACTCAGGACCTTCGGCCTACCGGCTGACGGCCCGGACGACGCCGGCAATGCAAACGCTTCTCCCGACACTAAATAGTCTTGCGCAGAAACCGGATCTGTATGAACGGCCGAGCCGATCGCCCATCAGTTCAGCGACCGATCGTTCTTCGTTCGCACAGATCGTGCAGGATGCTGCGCAAGTTCGTTCTTCCCAACCAATTTCCACAGAAAACGGCGTCAGCTCGGCGAGAGTGAGTGATGCGGCGCACGACCGGGCTGCATCGGGGTTCGAAGATACCCAGGACACGTCGCCGAGCCGCGACCAACCCGTGACCGGCGAACCGCCTGATCGGCCGGCGGCGGCGGCGGGACGGTCCACGCCGGCGGAACCGGTCGAGGATCCAGCGCAAAATGATGCCGGTTCCGCGCAAGGGTTGCCAGCAGATTCCGCTGTCTCTGCCGAAGAGGAGCCTGCCCGGGAGCTGGACCAACAGACAAATCTCAAATCAATCGAATCCACAGCGTCGACGATCGTTCGGGGCGACGCAACGGGTACGGAACGATCCGGCGATGGGGGCTCATCCCAAGCGTCTTCGGCCGGCCCTTCCAACGCCGCGCCCGGTCCATCAGCGCCGGGCCAGGACTCGACTGCCGCGCCAGCCGACGGCAGGCCATCCTCGCCCCTAACGTCGATTGCGAGCGAGGCTGACTCCGCATCTCGCCCCGACGTTGCGTATGAACGGCAGCAGATTGGGGCCGATTCACACGGTACTGATCGCGCCTCTTCGGGTGACAGCCAGTCCGCCGCCGATAGTCGGCCGTTGGAACCAACCTCAGCTTCGACTCAGTCACCGCCGACGTCCATCACGACGGATGATACGGTCTCGCGTGCGTCGTCTTCAACGGCGTCACCATCCGGCGATCGGCAGTTGTCGCCGGCCTCGGCCGCGCCTGGCGAACGAGGAACCGTCAATTATGAACTTCATCAGGCGGGGGGACGAGCGCCGCGGGATGGAGGCGCCCTGCAGTCTCCAATCGAGCACGGGCAGGGCGAGACCTCCCAGGAATATCGCAGTAACGAGAATCAATCGCAATCGCGTTCAGATCAGCCCGACCGGCATACGTCGAGGGCTGAACCAACACCGCGAGCCCCGGCTTCGGCGCGAGCGGTGCAGATTGATGCGGCTGTGCGCGTAGAGAACACGACGGGGCAGCCGGCCACGCTTCAGCTCGCGGCGTCGCTCCCGGCCCCGGCGTCATTGCCGGGCCGCCCGACCGCCAGTGTGGTGCAGGCACTCCCAATGCCGACCACGCCAACGCCAAGCGCAGATCCCGTCCATGATCCGTTCACAGCGCGAATTCTGCGCGGGTTGTCGGCCACGCTCAACCAGCGCGGCGGCGTGCTGACGATGCGTCTGGAACCGCCCCAACTCGGCCAGCTTCGCATTCAGATGACGATTACCCAAGGCACCGTGTCCGCCGAGTTTCAGACCGCAACCCCGCAGGCACAGGCATTGCTTGAACGATCCTTAGCCGTGCTGCGATCCGCGTTACAAGGGCACGGACTCACCGTGGAGCGACTCACCGTGCACACCGCACAACAGGTCAACGCCCAGGCAACGCGCCAAGACGCGGCGGAGCAGCAAAATCAACAGGAACGGCATGAGGCAGACGCGGGAAAGGGAGAAAGCCGGGGGCGACGCGACGGTGACCAGACCGGCTCCTTCCGTCACCCCATGCCTCGATCGACCAGCGAGTACACCGCGTTTGACGTCTCACCGCAACCGGCTGGAGCTGACTAGCAATGACCCAAATCCCGGCTACGAATTCTCTGGACACCGCCGTTCGACCGAACGTGGGGAACCGCTTCAGCGATATGTCGTCTGAAGATTTTGTTCGCATTATTTTCACCGAGCTTGCCAACCAGGACCCCTTGGCCCCGAGCGATTCAAACGCGCTACTGCAACAGCTCAACTCCATTCGTTCCATCGAGTCGGACATCCAACTCATCGAACAGCTCAAGTCGCTCGTGACCGAAAACCAATTGGCGGCGGGGAGCAATCTCATCGGAAAGTTCGTCACCGGCCTGACTGCTTCAAGCGACCGTGTCTCGGGGTATGTCCGGTCGGTCAATCGTGAAGGTGATTCGGTGGTGCTCGAGTTGGACAGCGGTTTCATCGTGCCGTTCGAATCTTTGGACACCATTTACGAGACGGACCCTGATCTGTAACACCCCCGGATCGATCGATCCGCGCCGCTTCGGGCTATGCCCGCTCCTCGGAAAGAACTCTTGACTCCCACCGACAATGACGCTTGACTCCGCTCAACTTCTTCGGCAACTCGAACCGGTCGTCAGGCCGGGTTTCACTCCGTCAGCGCCGGCGCCGGCGCGGCCGGGTCTGGCGGATCAAACGTTCAACGAGTTACTCTCGCTCGCCTCCCGCGGCGCGATCGAGAGCGGACGACGGGTGCAGATCACCTTTGAACCGAACGAAACGCTGGACGATCAACAGATCACTCGACTGTCAGCGGCAGCCGACCTGGCTGAGGCTTCGGGCGCGAGACGGGCCATGACGCTGATCGACGGGCGTGGATTCGTGCTCGATGTCGCGCAACGGACTCTCACCGCGGAGCTATCGGCTGGCGATGGGTCTCGTTTCGTCCATGAGCTCGATGCTGCAATCTATGTCCCCGGCGCGGACGAGCAGGAGGCCGAACTCTTGGGTCCCCCCGCCGCGCGCATGCCGCCGCCGGCGGTGGCTCGCCAGATTGCGAGCGCCCAATCCGTTGCGCTACCGGGTACCGGCCGCGCGTAGACGATCAATCAGTCGCGATCCCGAACGAGCGACTGAGACAAGGAGAATCACATGGCTTCGACAGTTGCAATGTTCACTGGGTTGTCCGGGTTGGCCGCCAACGCTCGTAACTTGGACGTGATCGGCAATAACATCGCCAACGTCAACACGATCGCGTTCAAATCCAACCGGATGATTTTCGCCCCGACGTTCAGCCGAAACTTTTCGCTCGGCACGGCCCCGAGCGACAACACCGGCGGCACGAACCCCGGGCAGATCGGGCTGGGCGTGTCGATCGCGGGCACGCAGCGGAACTTCACCAACGGTTCGATCAGTGCGACCGGCGTGCCGACTGACGTCGCCATCGAGGGCGATGGATTCCTCATCGTCGAGAAGGCGGGCGAGCGGTTCTACACCCGAGCCGGCGCGCTTCAACGCAACCAAGCCAATGATCTGGTCACCATCAGCGGGGCCAAGGTCATGGGTTTCGCCGTGGACGAGCAATTCAAGATCATCACCGGCAACCTTGTTGAGCTGAACATTCCCGTCGGCACGTTGACGCTGGCCGAGGCGACGCGAAGCGTGAGTTTCAATGGCAACGTCAATCCGTCCGGTGTTGTCGCCACCACCGGATCGATCCATGAGACAGCGGCCTTTTTCTCAGATGCCGCACTGACGATTCCAATGGACGGCACGGAGGATCTGACCGCGGTTGATCTCTACATCGACGATGGCGCGGGCGGATCGTTCCTGGCCTTCGAAGGCGGCGAGCAAGCGATCGTCACGGTCAGCGGCATCGAGAAGGGTGGCAAAGATCTCGGCTCGCACACCTTCGGGTTCATGACCTCAGCTCAAGCTGCCGCGGCGGGTGTCGATGAGTTCGGCACTACGATGAACGACTATATCGCGTTCCTCGATAAAGTGCTTGGTCTGGACGGTTCGACCATCGGCGGCGAGACGCTCGGCGGCGGCATCACGATCAACGCCGCTGGTCAGATCATTATCACCGGCAACGAGGGCACGGTGCAGGATCTCGACATCGACAACGCGGACATGTCGGTGACCTACGCCGGTACGCCGGCCGGGTCCCCGATCGATCAGCCGTTTATCATGACCAAATCCGGTTCTGCGGACGGCGAATCGGTGCGAACGAGCTTCATCGTCTATGACTCGCTGGGCACAGGGTTGACGGTGGATCTCACGTTCGTCCTTCAGTCAACGACGCCCAACGCGGGCTCAACCTGGGAGTTCGTCGCTGAGTCGTCGGACAGCGATTCACTGGACCGTGTCGTCGGCTTGGGCGTCGTCCAGTTCGACGCCAACGGCCGTTTCGTCTCAGCCACGAATCAGTCGTTCTCAATGGTGCGCACCAACGGTGCGGCGAGTCCGTTGACCGTGTCAATGAGTTTTGACGATGGCACCGACGCCATCACCGCGCTGACTGACAACACAAGCGTCCTGGCGGCCGTCTTTCAGGACGGTTCGCCCATCGGTACGCTCAGCGGATTTTCGATCGGGGAAGACGGGATCATCTCCGGGTCGTTCACCAACGGTCTGACCCGAAACATCGGGCAACTGGCACTGGCGAAGTTCTCCAACCCCGAGGGTCTCGTCGATGCCGGCAGCAACCTGTTCAGGGCGGGGCCGAACTCCGGCACGGCGTTGATCACGAGTCCCTTAGAATTCGGAACGGGCCGGCTTATCGGTGGGGCGCTGGAACTGTCCAACGTCGATCTCTCGCAGGAGTTCATCAACCTGATTCTGGCCTCGACCGGCTACTCCGCGGCCAGCCGAATCATCACCACCACCAATGACCTGTTCGCCCAACTTCTCGTTCTCGGGCGATAGGTTCTTCTCATCCCCTCATGCCTAGTCCTCTTCGATGATTACCGTCACTCGACTCAATGGAAAACCAATGGTGGTGAACGCGGATCTCATCCGCTCGGTTGAGGAAAACCCCGATACGACCATCACGCTGATCAATGGCGATCACATCATCGTGCAGGAGCCGATGAAACAGGTCGTGGCGAAAACGATCGACTACGGCCGGAGCTTGCGCACGCTGCTTCCGCCGAGCTAAACGCTCAGGTCTGAAGTCTTCCCTCAGCTGCGGGCGAAGGCGATGCGCGTCATCATGAGTTCGAGCGTCTGGCAGACGAGGTCCACTTCACGATCCGACAGGCGGTTGAAGAACGGCAGGGCGATCGTGCGCTGGCTCACGGACTCGGCCACGGGATAGTCGCCAGGCTTGTATCCAAACATGCGACGATAGAAAGGCAGCATGGGAATCGGGGGGAAGTAGTCGGCAGCGCCGACATCGTGGCGGTGCAACCCCTCGATGATGTAGTTTCGATCGTCAGCGGTGAATCGATCGCTGAGCCGAACGACATAGACGAACCAGCTCATGAAAGTATCGGGCTCAACGGTGGGCAGGATCAGATCGGTGTTGCCCATGAGCCGGCGGGTATAGGCGGCGGCGACGCGCTGCCGCGCTTCGATCAATTCGTCGAGCCGGCGCATTTGGGCGACGCCCAGCGCCGCGTGAAGCTCGCTGAGCCGGTAGTTGTAGCCTAGTCGTTCGTGGACCAGGCATGAGCCGAGCCCTTCATCGGCGACCGTGGAGTCCGCCGGCCGTCCTTGATTGCGCAACGATCGGCACAGATCGGCAATCCGATCATCATCGGTGACGATCATGCCGCCTTCGCCGGTTGTAATCTGCTTGTTCGGATAGAACCCGAAGACGGCGAGACGTCCGTACCGTCCGATCGGGTCGTCGAGGTATCGCCCGCCAAGTCCTTCGCAGGCATCTTCGATGAGCGGGATTTCGTACTTGGTCGATATTGCCGCCAAGTCCGACATCCCGGCGGGGTTGCCGAAGACCTCAACGGCAATGATCGCTTTGGTCTTGTCGGTGATGTGCTTTTCCACCTCTCGAGGTCGCATGTTCAGCGTCCGAGGATCGCAATCGACGAAGACGGGCGTCGCCCCGACGTACAGAATGCAATTGGCCGAGGCGACAAAGCTCAAGGCGGGCGTAATGACCTCGTCATCCGGTTTGACACCCAACGCCAGCAGAGCCAAATGCAGACCAGCCGTCCCGGAGCTGACGCCGACACCGTGCCGCCGCCCCACGCGCAAGGCGATGAGCCGCTCGAACTCCTCCAGCCGCGGTCCAATGGAGAGCCGACCGCTCCGCAATGTTTCGACCACGCCGCGGATCTCCGCCTCGGTGATGTCGGGCTGGCTCAGTGGAATGGGGTCGGCAGCGTTTGATCGAGGCATGGCACAGCCCACTTATGGATCGGCGAATATCACGGCCAGGGTCTGCTCGAGACGCCCAGCGTGTTTGAGGTACAGCCAGCCGGCCTGCGCCTGGAGGACCGCGGACACACGGCCGCCGGACGCAATGACCCCGAGGTCCTGGAGTTCTTTCTCACTCAAACGATCAGTGTGCTTGGCGATGAGGATCAGCGCCATGGAGTCCGCCCGGCCGTAGCCAATGCGCTTGACACGCCTGGCGGCCTTGCCCGCCGCGGGTGCGCGGCTGTCGAAGAGACCGAGCAGGATTGCTTGCTGCGTCAGGCTGTCATCATCCGCGGCGACGAGTCTGTCGGTGACGGCTTGGGGGTTGATCTCGAAGAGGCGAGCCGCCGCGATCATCGCCAGCTCGGCGCGCTCGTCACGGCCGCGCCGATCACCCTCGATGGCGTCGATCAGGTATTCGTACACGAGTGTTGCTTGCGCCGTGTCGAGCTCACCCGCGGCATCGATCACCCACCGCGATGCACGATAGTGACCCAGCGACAACAGATCGATCAATGGCCGCGACGCGTCGGCGCCGGTCGAGATCGCGCGACCGGCCCGGGCCATGTGACCGAGCAGTTGGTCGTCCGCTGGCAACCGATCATAAGCCGACGCAGGAACCCCGCGTCCTGCCTCGAGCAACAATAGCGCGTAGCGCACCTTCCGGCTGTATGAGGTATCGACCGCCAAATGCCGATTGAAAAGCGTCACGCCCGTCGGCGGATCCAGGGCAAGCATCGTGTTCAATGCCGTCAGAACGACCTCGGCGTCGGCGTCCGGTACGGCCAATACCTTCTCGGCGAGATCGAGCGCACCCGTCAGTCGGTAGTCGCCAATCGCCTGGAGCAGATCAACCAGATGTCGGTTGCGGTCGCTGCGCGTCAGGGCATCAAGACGCTGTCGGTAGCGGGTCAAGTCGTCGTCGTCGCCGATCTGCGCCCGCAGGCAGGCGGCGAGCCCGGCGACCGACAGGTTGCCGCTGGCGGCGAGCCGGGCCAGGGCCTGCCGATCCACGGGTTCATGCTGGGAGATCAAGTATGCCAAAAGCACGACGCGAGGCCGAGCTTCCAACTCGTCGCCCGCGAGCATCTGATTCACTTGATCGGTATCGAGCAGTCCCATCTCGAGCGCATTCGCGATCACGGTATACCTGGCCTGTGGCGATTGGAGCTGAGTAATCAGCCACGGATCGACGTGACCGGTCTCACTAATCTCCCCGAGGCCGAGGATAGCGTGAACACGCACGAGTGGGTCGCCGCGCTGCGCAAGCTGATAAAAGAACGGCCGCAACGATTCATCACGTAACTGCCGTAGCGAAAACAGCGCCACTAAGTCGGCGCCGTTACGTTGCGGAACCACCGCTTGTCGCACGTGGCGTAGGGACGCTTCGATCGCGCGGTCCTCGGTGGGCGATTGTGCGGGTAGCACCTCCACCGCGACCACGAGCAACGAGGGCACGAGCAGCCATGACCACCGCGCGCCGGTTCTGCGCATGACGTCAGTGTAGCCGATTGCGGCCGCGCGAGGCTTCCGTGCTCCCGATCAGCGCTGCGGCGCGGCGCGGACGATCAGATGCCGAAGCTGATCGACGAGTTCTGCCAACGAGACGCCGGCCCCGAGGCCGACCGTGCTGAGGTCAATCGTCTTGTGACCGTCGAGTTGACCGGTCACGCGTTTGGCGGCTGTATGCACGGTCGAGTGGTGGCGGCGTCCCATCGCGTGGGCGATCTCCGGATAGCTGAGGGTGGTGAGCATTCGCCCAAGGTAGGCGACCAGACCTCTGGCGAGGACGACGCGGCGATGCCGGCCCGAGCCCATCAGATCCGCTCGATTCACACCCAGCCGGTCACAGACCACCTCGACGACGGTCCTTAGCTTGATCGGCGTCTTTGGTCGCCACGCGCCGTCGTTGAACAGTTGCTGGACGAGCAGGGCTCCCACCTCCCCGTCGGCGACCGGACGGTCCGAAAGGGACCGCAGGGCCGCGAGCTTGTTGATCGCACCCTCCAGCTCCCGGACCGACGCGAGACAATGGCTGGCGAGTATCTCGCTGGCGGCGTCGGTGAGCCGCAGCCCGCGCGTCGAGGCCAGCCGCTGCGCCAGCTCGATTCGCGTCTGGCGATCCGGGCGGTGGATCTGGACGACCATGCCCGCCACGAAGCGACTGATGAGGCCCGCGGAGAATCGCATCTGACGCGGATGTTCGTCCGAAGCCATCACCACCCGGGCGCCGCTCAAGTCGATCGCATCCAGCGTGTACAGGAACTCGTTTTGTGTCGCCACCTTGTTCGAGAGAAAATGCACATCGTCGATGGCCAGCAGATCGAGCCTGCGGGTCCGCCGGCGAAACTCCTCAATGCGGCCGTTCCGCACGGACGCAATGAATTCGTTCGTGAACTGCTCGGCGGTCACATACCGAACGGCGCCGCGGTTGCCTCGTTCGGCGAATCGTTGACAGATGCCCTGCAGCAAGTGCGTCTTCCCGACGCCGCAGTCGCCGTGGAGGAACAAGGGAGATACCTCGGCCGTCGATTGGGATTCGGCCAATCGTGTTGAAGCGCAAAAGGCGAGCTCATTGGACTGGCCGACGACGAAATCATCGAGCCTTCGTCGCGGGGAATTCCGGTTGGGTTTCGTCGTGCGGTCGGCATCGGGCGTCAAGCGGGTTACTCGATCGCTCTTTTCTCGAGTCTGCGAACCGTTGCCCCGGCGCTCGCGGCGAGCCGAGTCCTGGGCGAACAGATCCGGATCAACGTGGATGTGCACGTCTGCCGGTCGGCCGAGGGCTTCGCTGGCTACGCCGCGCAGGTCGTCGGAGAAATGGCTGGCGATCCAGTCGGCAACGAACTGGCTGCCGGTGGCGACCTCCACACGCTCTGCGCTTACCGTAAGCTTCGCAGTGCGGTCGAACCACATGTCGTATTTATGCGACCCGATGCGATCGGCCAGCCGTTGCGTCAAGGTGCGGGTTGTCGTGTGTGTGCAAGCGCTCTGGGTCACGTGTTCACCTCACTTGAACCTCGATCTCGCGGGTGTATTCGTGATCGGGCGACGACTGCGGTATCTCATCTTGATCCTCTATCTTCGCGTCGAAGCGGCTTTCATCCGCAACGCCGGGAGCTTTCTGCCGGTTGAGATCGTCGTTGAAAAAAACAACGCGCGGAGCGTACGACCGAGCGCGCAGTTTCACAAGAGCGAATCTCGACTCAAAACGCAGCGCGGCCCACAACCCACGGTGTGGCCGGGAGGTTCACTGGAAAAAAAATGTTGTCCACTGGTTCGACGGGTATGTCGATTCGCGGTGGATAACCTCAGAAGCGCTGCTGCCGGATGGACTTGACGCGCGGTCGACGTTGGGCGTAATGGTTCGGCCTGTTCAGGGTGAATCGCTGCGCAACGATCGGATCAGGGCCACGCGTCGAAGTTCGTCCCGGAACCCTTCCGCCCGATAGATTCGCAGCGCCGGAGCGTTCTGCTCGTCAACGGCAAGGGTCACGATCCGTTCCCGCCGCCCGTGGAGTAGGCGCAAGGCGTGTCGCAGCAGTTGCCGGCCGAGGCCCCGGCCGCGAACGACCGGCGCCAACCCCAGATAGACCAGCTCGATCGTTCTTTGCTCGGGGAAGGGATTGAGTAGAACCACGCCGACCGGTTCTGTGTCCACGCGAAGCAATGTCCACAGGGAAGGATCGAACTTCCCGGTAGCGCGATGACCGGCGAGGATGTCCTGTGGCTCACGGAGGCCAAAGAGCTTCGGGCAATCCAGCGTGTCCTCATAGGTGGCCATTACCGCCAAGAGGAAATCGTCGTAGAGATGCTCGGCATACGCCTCGGTCGCGGCGCCGTCGCACCATTGGGGAGATGCCGGCAGCGTCCGCTTCGAGACGGGTCGCTGGAGGTAGGTCAGCGTGGCCAGCTCGGAGAATCCACCGGCCAGGGCGGCTTGGCGCTCCAGCGACTCGTCCGGCTCCAGGAGCAGTTGGGCCAGATGAACGTCCTGGGTTGCCAAGTGGCCCGCGGCGTGGTCGATGAGCTTCCCTAGCGACGGCACGTCCTGCGGCGACCCGGGATGGCTGGCGAAGACCATCGCCGTTCGACCCGGGTTAGGCACCGCCAGGACCGTTTGCACGATCCGGCCTTCCCGATCGACCCGCCCCCACATGGCGTCCAGCTGGATTCCGTTCGTCTTGGCGTAGTGCATGAACCGCTGGGCGTTGGCTCGATCGCTGGCCGAGCCGACCGCCACCAGGCGTTGGACCGCCTCCAATTGCTGCGCCGGGCCCACCTGGACGATTCGAGACTCCGGCTCCTCGTCCTCGGGAGGATGCAACTGTCCGGGGTTGGTCTGCGAAACGGTCATTACTGCGGTCCATTGACCACCAACGGCCTTGCCATACAATAGCGACCGTGCCTTTTCAGCGGAGATTGACCCGATGCGGCTGACTTCTGATACGCGTTTGTTGGCCCGGTGCGTGGCCTCGGCCTGCCTGGCGGTGCTGATCCTCACGGCCGCGGTCTGGGCCTACCCCAAGCCTGCGACCGTGCCCTATCGCTGGGAGCTCGACTTTGAGCCGGGCGAGCTGAGGTTGTATGTCGACACCGCGGGCGAGGCGGCTGCGTATTGGTACTTCACCTACAAGGTCACGAATCGAACGGGGCGGGACCAGGTCTGGGCGCCCAGCTTCACCGTGTTTACCGATGGCGGCGAGATCATGCAGTCCGGCCGCGCGGTTTCCACTCGCGTGGCCGACGATATCCGCGACCTTCTCGGCAATATCTTCCTGGAGACGCAGAACGAGGTCATCGGCGATATCTTCCACGGCCGCGAGCACGCCAAGGAGGGGCTCGTCATCTGGCCGGCCCGGAATACTGACGTGAACGAGATTTCATTGTTTATTGCCGGGATCAGCGGCGAAACGGCCCGCGTGACCAATCCGATCACCAACGAACAAGTCCTGCTCCGCAAAACGCTTCAGCGCGATTACCTCATTCGCGGTGATGCGCTGGCTCGTGGCTCCAAGCCCGCGGAGCTCGTTCGACAGCAGTGGATTCTGCGGTAGCCGGCCGCTAAACTTCCCGACTTTTCTACGCGAGTTGGCCTGCGATCCGGTTGGTCGTGACCACTGAACCCGTCGATTCTCGATTTGGAGTGCCGCCATGGCCCACAAGAAGGGACAAGGATCCACCCGCAACGGGCGGGACTCCAACCCGCAGTACCTCGGCGTGAAGCTCTACGGCGGTCAATTGGCCAAGCCCGGGGCAATCATCGTTCGCCAGCGTGGAACCCACTTCAAGCCGGGGTACCTGGTCCGCCGGGGCGGTGACGACACCCTGTACGCCATTGCGGCCGGTCAGGTGTACTTCCGTGGGCGGTTTGTCGATCTCGTTCCCAGCGACCCGTCGATTCCCGCCTTCACCGCAGGTCAACGGGCCGCAACGAGCTAGCCGGACCAACCCACAAACGCCAAGCCGACGCGGGCTGAGCGCTGCGCGCATCGGCCAGGGAGTCAAGTTGCCGGCGCGCGTCCCCCCGCCCTCGACCTGGAGCGTTTCATATCATCGTCCACCTTCGTGCCTTCGTGCCTTCGTGCCTTTGCCGCTTAGTCCCTTAGTCCCTCAGTCCCCTTCTTCTTTACCCCATGCTCGTCGATCGCGCCAAGATCTATGTCAGAGCCGGCAAAGGCGGGGCCGGCTGCATGAGTTTCCGCCGAGAGAAGTTCGTGCCCAAGGGCGGACCTGACGGCGGCAACGGCGGCCACGGCGGCGACGTCGTGCTGGTCGGCGATCCCTCGCTCGATTCACTGATTGGTGTGGCCGCTTCGCCGCACTTTCGGGCCGGCAACGGGCGACACGGGATGGGCAAGTCCAAACACGGCGCCGGTGGTGATGATTGCGAGGTCCGCCTGCCGCTGGGGACGCTCGTGTTTGACGCCGACTCTCAATCCGCCGAGCCGCTGCACGATCTCAGTGAGCTTGGCCAGCGCGTCGTTATCGCCCACGGCGGGAAAGGCGGCTTCGGGAACGAGCACTACAAATCCGCGACCAACCAGGCGCCGCGGGAGTCCACGCCCGGCGAACCGGGAGAGGAGCGCACGCTTCGGCTTGAGCTCAAACTCATCGCCGACGTCGGGTTGGTCGGCAAACCAAATGCGGGCAAGTCCACGATGCTGCGCGCGATCAGCCGCGCAACGCCGAAAGTCGCTGACTATCCCTTCACGACAATGTCACCGAACCTGGGCATCGCCGAACTGCCCGGTGAACGGCGGTTGGTCGTCGCCGACATTCCGGGGCTGATCGAAGGCGCTTCCGGGGGCGCCGGGCTCGGTCACGATTTTCTTCGCCACATTGAGCGGACCAGAGTCCTGGTGCATCTGCTGGATATCGCGCCGATGGACGGCTCAGATCCGGTGGAAAGCTACAGAGCGATTCGGCGCGAGCTCGGCGAATACTCCGCGGCGATGCTCGATAAACCCGAGATTGTCGTCCTCAACAAGATCGATCTCGTGCCGGAAGATGATCGTGCCGAGCGTGTTGCCGGATTTGCCCGCCAGTTTGACGCACCGCCAATGGCCGCCTCCGGCGCGACCGGCGATGGGCTCTTGGCATTGCTCGAAGCGTGCTGGGAATCCCTCGGCAAACGCGAAACGACCGGGTGGCGCACGAACGGTTAGAGAATCCGACCACTCGAGAGTAAGTACCAGATGACATAGAGCCACGAGGTAAGCCAGACCAACGCCCCTGCAGCTTGGCCGATTCCAGCCAACCTCCAAAGCATGCGCCGATCTCTCCAAAACCAGCGGAAGTGAAAGAAAGCGGCCAGTCCGAAGCACGAGATCGCCAGCGCCGTGGCTGCCGCACCGTGCACGTCAATCGCCCCGCCAAGTGCCCTGAAGGGATTACCAACAATGAAACCTCTACCCGAGAGAAGGCAGTAGAGCCCATATGCTGCCAGGCAAACCGGAATCACCAAGCCTCTAATCATGACATCCCTCCCTAATTACTCGACGACCAGGAAGAGCGCGTACACAAACTGCCGGTCTTAACCGCCAAAGCGCAATTCCCATGCCGCCTTTCTTCATCGCTGGTCCGGATAGAGATCCTCAAAAAGACCAAGGCACGTGAAACGGATCCGATCCTGTTCCACTTGTATCCTGTACACATAGCGGGGAAGCTTGCCGAGCGAATCAAACATGTTTTCGGAGGGTGACAACATGGGCATCGGTTGCTCCGGGGCGGATCTGACCCGCTGCATCAGAGCCTTCCATTGTGCCGGTGACATAGATATTTCGTTGCCCGAATCATCCATGGCGCTCGCAGGGGGTTGAAACTGGAGGAAGATAACTTTCTTCGACCCAGAGTACCAGGACGTCAGGTGGCGTACGGTACGCACGACTTCTGCCATGCCTTCGATCGAGGGGAGCGTCGGCACATTGGACCAATCAATGGTAACGGTCGCCGACTGTTCAGCAGAACTGTCGGAGTTGGCACCATAAGATTGAACCGAAGGCATATCCTGCGCTGCCGGTGGTTGGGGTTCTTCGCTACAGCCCAAGACGCCCAATGTGAGCAGGACAGTGGAGCTACCGAATCTTCTCAATCGTCTACTCAGTCTCATCTGTGCATCTCCCAGGCGTTTGCAGTGCTACTTGCCACGACACTACTGGCCGCAATTGTAGGTATTCTATGTAATCCTTGTTCTCTTCGAGAGTCCGACTCTCTTGATTATGCGACACGTCAACCCATCGCGGCGCACGAAAAAGCGGGCACCTCGTATCGAGGTGCCCGCTCGGTTTGTGTATCGAAATGGCGTTACAGAGTCAGCGGTCGGCGCTCAGGATGCACCGCCGTCACCACCACGGTCGCCTCGACGACCGCCGCGGCGATCCTGGCGCATGGCCTCGCGCTCCTCATCGCTCAGCTTGCCGTCGCCGTCCTTGTCGTAGCGTTCGAGTAGGCGCTGTTGCCGGGCCTCCTCCATTGCCTTGAGTTCGCCTTCGTCAACGGCGCCGTCGCCGTTGGTATCAGCTTCGAGAATGCGATCTTTTATGCGCTGGGGCAACTCGGACAGTTCATCAGCATCGATCTTGCCGTCGCCGTTGGTATCCCACCGGTCAAGCATTTGAGCACCGCCAAACCCAAATCCGCCTCGTCCGCCTCGGCCTTGCCGATCGCCGCGTTGACCGCGGGCCGGGCGTTCCCGCTTCGCCGCGTTCGGGTCGTACTTGATCGCGCAGCCGTAGGCCTTCGTCAGATCCGGGGCCACCGTTTCGCCCGCTGCAATTTGACGCACCGCGTTGATGACGTAGTTCGTCGCACCTTCGCGGTTTTTGCCGTGATCGTCATCGTCGATCGCACCGGCGTAGCGCAGGATGCCCTTCTTATCGATGACATACATGTGCGGCGTCGTCTTGGCGCCATACAAATGCCCAACCTTCCCATCGCGATCATCCAGCACCGGCGCCTTGACCTTGTGCTGCTTGAGGTAGGCGACGGACTTGTCCGGCTCCATGTAGTGCGTGGAGTGGATCGTCAGGTGCACGAAATCCTTCGCGATGGCCCGGATTGCCTTGGCCATCTCGGTCGTGATGCCTGAGCGGTTGACGCGCCTGCAGATCGGGCAATCAGGATTGATCCATTGCAGGACAACCAGCTTGCCCTGGTAGTCCGCGAGCGTGTGCGATTTGCCACTGGCATCATTCAGCGTGAAGTTCGGGGCGGGCTCGCCGACCTTGGCGATGTTGGCCCGATCGCTTGGACGAAGGCTCTGGCGGTCCAGAGTCTGACCGAAGGCGGACGCGGCGCCCAACATCGCGCACAGGCCCGCCAGATAGAGGGACGAGTTTCGGATTCTCATTCGTGTATTCTCCTTGGTGAGGCGTTCAACGCCCATCAAACCGTTGATGCGAAACCGGCGGCATGCTACACCATTGGAGGAATGACGCCGCCGCTGGATTGTACGATCTCGCCGGCCCGTTCATCCCCCGCAGTTGACGGATTCTTCAACGAATCCGGGCGTCAGTGACCTAAAGGGCCCGGCGTGGTGTAATCCAAAGGCCGCAACGGCGTTGGAATGAGCATATGGATGTCAACCTTCACCACTGCCTAGAAGGCGACAAGCAGGCCTGGGACGATTTCGTCCAGCGGTACTCAGGCGTGATCTACGCCGCGGTTGGGCATGTGTTCGGCTCGCGGGGCGCGGGTTCGACCGGCCGCACCACTGAGGACGTGGCTCAGGACGTCTTCGTCCGCCTCGTCAAGGATGACTATCGATTGCTGCGGAAATTCGAGCCACAGCGTGCGTCGCTGGAAACCTGGCTTACCCTGGTGGCCCGCAGCGTCGCCATCGATTGTCTTCGCAAACGCCGGCTGGAGACGTCGGGCCTCGATCCGTCCCAGATCCCCGCCGCCGAGCCGACCCCGGACGGCCAAACCGTGCCGCTTCATCTCCTGACCGCTCGCCAACGGCTGGTCCTGACCTTGCTGTTCGACGAAGATCGTTCGGTTGCCCAGGCGGCTCAGATGCTCAACGTTGATGAGCAGACGATCAGGAGCACCAAGCACAAGGCGCTCAGTCGCCTCCGGTCCCACTTTCAATCCCGGTGAAACGCATCGAGATTCCCGGGGATGCCGCCGTCGGTGGCCTCGTATACCATCCGGGGAACGCTATGCCTGTGGACGATGAAAAGAACCCAACCGACGAACGATTGTGGCGAAGCGCTGCGCCGATGGAGCCGGCGTTATCGGCAGCGTGCCCGGGCCAGTTGGAGCTGGCGTCGTATCTCGACGGCCGTCGCTCGGCGGCCGAGATCGAGTCGATCGAGGCACACCTCGGCGCGTGCCGTGAATGTCGTGAGGCCGTGGCCGACGCGCGGCTGATCGTTGTCGCAACGGCGCGATCGCGCCCAGCCGCCCCGGAGCGCGTGATCGAGTCCGCCCAGGCGTTGGTGAGCGCCGTGGCCGTTCACCCGCCGGTGCGGGCCAAGAGTCAACCGTTGTTGGGCTTGAAGTGGCGCACGGCCCGTTGGCCGGCGGCGGCCGCGGCGTCCGTCGCGATCTGTGTATTTGGGTACCACACGGGGACGGCTTGGACTGCTTCGACCGATCTGCGGCTCGATCGACTCGCGACCCAGATGTCTTTCGGCGTGTTTGATCCGCCCGATGAGGATGCCGGCGAGATCGAGCTTATCGCCGCTTTACTTACGGAGAAGCCCCGATGATTCGCAGCTTCTATTGGTTCATCCTGGCGTTATCATTGATGTTCAACGCGTTCTTCGTCCTCGGTTCGTGGCAGGCGCGCGGTGAAACTGCCAACGGTGATCGCGTGACCAATCTCGTCGCCGCCGAGTTGAATCTGGACGAATCGCAGTCGGCGCTGTTTGCCGAGCTTCGCAGGAGCATGGAGGTCGACCAACGGGTGTACGAAGAAGGCCTTGCCCTTGTGCACGAAGAGCTCATCAGCGAGTTATCGCGCGATGAGCCGAACCTGCGGGGGGTGCACGATTTGGTTGATCAAGAGGCGGAACTGCGCCAGCAGCGAGGTCGTGCTCGATCAGATCGCTTCAACGACTTTGTCAGGACGTTGTCGCCGGAGCAGTGTCGCAAACTCTCCCGCCGTGTTGGTCACAGCCGACGGGGCCGCCCTCATTGGCAGGAAATACTCCGAAAGTTTGATAGTGACGGCGATGGCCAACTCAATGCCGCGGAGCGCGCCGCTGCTCAGGAACATATCAAAGAGCGTCGCAAAGATCACGAGCAACGCCGTCGTGAAATGCACGAGCGATTCGACGCCAACGGTGATGGGCAGATTGATGACACCGAGCGCGCCGCGATGCGTGAATGGATGAGTCAAAGAAACGACCGCAAGTCGTCCGACGAATGATCCGGTGATGTGTTGTGAACCTATTCCGACGATCCCATGGATAGAACAAATCGACATTTGGAGGATTTTTGCATGACCGCCCCTCGTACAAACAACGTGTTCAGTCCAGTAACGACGCTTTGCTGTTTGCTCAGTTCGGCGATGTTTCTGACCGGCCCGGTCTTCGCCCAGCCGCGTGGGATGGGCGGCATGGGAGCGATGCGCGGACTGACGTATCTGCTCGAGCCGGACTTCAACCGGCGCGATATCGTGCAGTTCAACGATGACCTGTCGCTTGACCGGATGCAGCAAATGATCGTGCAGACGTTGTTCGCCGAATACGACGATGCGTTCCAGGCCGCCCGGACTGATCTCGATGAGATTGTGCGCCGGCTTCGCCCGGACCGCTCCGGCGACGATGGTGAGCGCCAGCGAGCGCGCGAGCAGATGCGCGAGCGTTGGCAGTCCTTGCGGCAGCAGATGGAGCTTGCTCGTGATCCCTCATTGAGCGAAGAGGCCCGCGAACAGATCATGGAAATCGTTCGCCGTCGGGGTGAGGAGATGCGAGAACAAGCCCGCCAGACCTTCATGCCACAGATCGATCCGGAGGAGTTGGAGCAACTGACGGCTGACGCCGCTGACAAATACAAGATCTTCCGTGCGGAAAAGGTGAGGCTGCGAGACCAATTCGTCGGTGACTTACAGCTCGTGCTTCGCGACGATCAGCGGTCACCTTGGCCGAGCTTGGAGCGCAAGCTGATTCGCCAAAAGACGATTCAGCGAGGCCAACTGTCCGGCGAGCGTGTCGATCTGTTCGATCTCGTGCGCGCGATGGGGCTCGATTCCGCCGACAGCGATGCGGTCGCGCCGGTCCTCCAGGAGTACGAGGTCACGCTGGATAGCGCTCTGCGCGATCGCAATGCGTATCTCGAAGAGTCTCGCGTGCAGAGCTTCTCGGCCATGATGCAGCGCGACTCAAAGCGCGCGCTGTCGCTGTACGATGGGGAGATGGTTCGGCGGGTGGCCGTTCGGGATGTCAATGAGCAATATGCATCATCCGTAGCCGAGGAACTGCCTGAGGATGTCGGCGACACATTCGTGCGGTCGTACCGTGAACGAGCGTACGGCCGGGTGTACCGCAAGACGACGGTGCAGCGGGCTTTCGAGGCGGTGGCGAATTTTGACGATCTCGATTCCGAAATCGCCGAAGCCGTGGCGGGCTTGCTCGAGGTGTACGAGGTGGAGCTGGGCGTGCGCAACGAGCGACTGATGAACCTCATCAAGTCCGAGGAACCCAAGCAGCGACGCCGGTTCCTTGAACGTATGGCGAGCGGGAACTTCGGGCGCGACCAACAAACACGGAGGCGCGACAACCGGACCCGCGAGCAGTTCCAAGCTCGACGTGAATTCGATGAGCGGTACCACGAGCAGCTTGCAGCGATGCTCACGCCTGGACAAGTCCAGCGCCTACCGGAGATACAAGAGCAGCGTCGAGGTGATCGCGGCGAGCGGTGGCGCGGTTTCGGCGAGGGCCGTGGCCGTCGCGGTGGCCGTGGCGGCGATGAAGGTTCAGGCGCGCACGGCGGCTGAGCGGGTAGCGCCATTGACGCGCCGTGTACCGATCTCATCCCTTCGAGCGAGCACAGCAACGTCGTTGCTCTCGCGTGTTGCGCCCGTCTACCGCAGCGGGTGAAGCGCCGACGCCGCCTCGGGACGCTTGATTTCGATGGAAACCCGACGGTGGGAACATCCGACCTCCTCGCGCTACTCGCCAATTGGGGGCGGTGTCCGTACGTAAAAGCCGTCAGCTCTCAGCATTCAGAGCCGCGGCGTCTCGCCGCGGAGTCGAGACTGAGCCTCAATGGCGAGGGTCGACGAGGGTGTACACCCCTGCCCGGCCGTGAGGACACCCTCCAGCCCGCCAGGGCCGGCCGTGGACGGAAAGTACGATACCAGGGCGAGAAGCGAGGTTCAGGGCCCGAGCCGCTCGGGAGAGCCTCGGAGTCCTGTCCTTTTTGAAATAAATCGTGGCGGTGCTGGACAGGCGCGGTACGCTGGCACCCTATGTCTTACTCGGCTG
>JACZXL010000128.1 GCA_022571635.1 Planctomycetota bacterium | reverse complement strand
CAGATCGTTGCCGTGAATATCTCGGGCGTGCTGATAGTGCTGAACGCCTCGAACGTAGCGAATGGCAAACCCCGACGTGCCGAGGGCATCAGCACCATACCGCTGTGCAAGGTCAAGGACCTGCTCCAGTTCGCCTCCGGCGGCAAGCTGGGCCACCGCCCATCGAGCCAGGGCTGCTGCATGCTCTTCGTTCGGCTCAGCCTCCAACGCGTGGACCGCCGCCAATCGAACCCACGGCAGCGGCAACACCTGGTTCGCTTGGACCGCTTCGAGCACCGTGCGCGCGGCTCGATACTCGCCGTGTTCGAGATGGATGGCAACCTTCCAGGCCGGCGATTGTTCATGCAGCAGCTCATGCGTCCGCTCATCCTCCAGCAGCTCGACCCATCGCAGCGCCGTGGCCGAGGACGCGGTGAGCGATTTGCACAGGGCCATCCCGAGGATCGAACGGGCGATCGCCTCTACGGACCGCAGATCGACGGAGATATCTTCGGGCTGTGGCCGGGAAGATTCGGTCTCCAGCAGCGTGGCGAAGAGAAGCTCCGCCGCCCGGGCGTTGTCCGGACGTTCGTTGAGCCAGGACTGGTAGTAGAGCGCCCAGGCATTGAGGAATGTGCATTGGGCCAGCAGGCGGTGGTAGCGCTCAGCCTCCTCCGACAGAATCACGGCCGTGCTGCCGCTGGATCGAGTCAGGCGGCGCTCAGCCAATTTGCAGCGTTCATCGAGCTGACCCCGCAGTTCCCGAAGTTTGGGAATCAGCTTGGCCAGCGTCGCCTTGGCTCGGTCAACCTGCGCCGGATCGGATTGCCGAAGCCGGTAGTCTTCGGCAACTCGCTCCGCGGACCGGTACGAGCCGCGCAGCAGGGCGAGGCGGAGCTCTTGGGCGGTATTGGGCGGCGCTGCCGACAGCAGCTTGCGACTGCGCTCTTCCAACGCGACGCGCAGGGCGGGATCGTCGGTCGACTCAAGCAATTGGGCGTAGAGCCCGGCCAGCCGCAACACCAAGTCATCGCGCGCCGCCGGGCTTTGATCTTCAAGCAACTGCTCGAGATGGACGGCGAGCAATTGCCGCAATCCGTGGCGCTCCAGATACGCCGCCACGTCGTCGCCATATGCCGCCTGCGTACACGCAAGGGCAACAAGGGCGATGACCAGAACGCTACTTCGCCGGCACATACGTCACCTGCTCGAACCCGGCGTCGCGGGCCGCCTGAACCGCCGCCACCGCGTACGCCACGTCCACATCGTCGTGGACGTTGATGAACACGCCCGGGGCTTTGGGCAGTCCCCGCAGCGCGGCTGTCAACGCCGCTTTGTCGCGGAAGATTCTCGCCCCAAGGCGGTAACCCGGGGCGTCATCGATGTGCATCACCTCGACGATCTGCGGCTGAAAGTCGCTGGCGCTGCTGACGGCGCTGTCCCGCTGCGTCTGCAGCGTCGGACTCAGCCGATCCTCCGGCTTGGCCAGGACGGTCGTCACCATGAAATACAGCAGCAAGAGGAACGTCACGTCGATCATGCTCGCCAGATTCAAGGTGATCTGAGCGTCTCGTCGGCGGGATGACTTGCGCTGGATTCGCACGGCGTTGATCGTGCCTACCGCGGCACCTCCGTCGCCAAGCGGGCGCTGCCCACGTCCAAAGACTGAAGCAGCCGAACGACTTGGTTCAGCCGCGCTGAATCGGCGTTCTTGTCGGCGCGGATCAATAGCTTGAGCTGTTGGGGCGGGCTGTCCGGATGAAGCTGAATCTCCTCGCGCACGAGCTCGTCCAACCCCGCGAGATCGAACGATTGATCGCTCACGATGATCTCACCTTCCCGAGTGATGTTGATCACCAGGCCCGCCTCTTGGGGTGCAGCCTCCTGCTCGCCCAGCTCCAATGGAAGGGCCAACTCCGCGCGCGTCATCCGGGCGAACTGCGCCGTCGTCATGAAGAAGATGATGAGCAAAAAGACAACGTCGATCATCGGCGTAACCTCGATATCAAGCGTCCGCTTGCGCTCACGAGCGGTCACGAACCTCACGAGACCCCTCCCGCACCGGGTCCGGGGGTGGGCGGCGCCGGTACAGGTCTCGGGCCGCGCGCGGGCCCCACGGCCGGTCCTCGCACCGGCGCTGCTGCGGCCGTTGATTCGAGGTGCAACACGAGCCGTTCGATCTCCATCCCCGCCTCCGACGCAAAGGCATCGATCCGGTTGCCGAAATACCGGTACAACGCCACGCACGGAATCGCCAGGATCAGACCCATCAGCGTCGTGACCAGGGCCAGACTGATATTGCCGGCCAAGTCCTCGTGGTTCGGCGTGGCCCCGTGCCGCAGCGCATCGAACGCCCCGATCATTCCCCACACCGTGCCCAGCAAACCCAGCAGCGGCGCGATCGAGCCGATCACGCCCAGCGCGTCCGTCGACCGGTACAGCCGGGCGGTTTGATCCTCGCCCGCCTCCTCGATTGCGTTCTTGATCTCGAACACGCCGAACGCCGACTTTTGGAATCGCGTCAATCCCGCCGTGAGGATTCGCGTCAGGTACGAGTCATTCGCCGGGTCCAGGCAATACTCCAGGCCGGCGGCGACATCCCCGCGCCCCAGCAGTTGATCGATCTGCTCCAACTGCGCCGGCGGAATCAACGCGCTGCGCCTGATCTGGACCACGTGCATGATGATCAACGCGAGGGCAAAGACGCTCAGGCCAATGATGATGTAGCCGACGACGCCGCCGTTGTTGATCGTTTCCAGCCAGGTCGACCCGGTATCGGTATCCGCAGCCTGAGCGAGGATGGTCGTAATGAACGTCATGGCGATCCCTTCTGCTGCGTATAGATAGGTAGCCTAAGCGACGAAGCGTCCACGGCGTGAACCGGATGATTGGGCAGCGTTCGGCGAAGCTCAACCCGCAGCGACGCAGCCCCCTCGCTGTCTCCGGTCGCCTCCAAGGCCTTGGCCGCATAGGCCAGGGCGAGCCCGGTCAGGTACGGCTGACTGTTTGCAAAACGAGCCGGCACGTGCAGCAGGCTGACGATGCCCTGCTGTTGCCGACCGAGGCCCGTCTCACCCACCAGCGACAACCCGATGTGGAGCCGCGACCACGCCTGGGCCCATGCCGGCCGCTCGGCCATTCGGCGCGCCAGGTCGATCCGAGCCGTTTGGCGCTCTTTGGCATCGACAGCGCCGCACGCGACAACTCGGCTGAGCAACTTCACGCCCCCATGTTCCGGCCACGCCGGCGAAACCGCTTGCGGACCCGATTCGCCGAGCGTGTGTTGGATCGCCCGTCGATACAACGAAGCGATAGCGGCAACGATGTCGTCGCCCTGCGCATCATATTCGCCCAGGTCGTGTTGCAGCTTGGTAAGAAGCGGCGAGGGCAGCCAGGCCGGCGCGAGCAGCGGACACAGCGACGTCGACTCGTCGATTACAGCCGGCAGGTTGGCATAGCTGTCGGTGGTCACGTCCGCCCGGCGCAGCCGCGCCGTTTCCAGTGCGGGAATGACGGCCCTCACGTGATCGCCGCGCGCCAGTCGGCACCGCAACAAACCTTCAGCCACGACTAGCGCCGTCTCGTGCGTCTTCCCACGATAGTGCTCGAACAGTCGCTCCAAGATCGGCTCGGCGAGCGTGGTGTCATGTCGTTCGACCCGGCTTCGCGCCCGCCACAAGCGCGTGGCCCTTTCCATTTGCCCGGCCAACCGTGGGTCTTGATCCTGGGCTTCAACGCGTCGCACCCGATCCCACGGGACAAAGTGAAACGCGCCCAGGTCGCTGCGCACGGTGACGCCCGCATCGTCGATCCGGGTGATCTCGCCGTCCACCGGCGGCACGCTGCCGCGCCGCTCAACCAGGTCGGCCCGGGTCGAGGCCCCGATCAACAGCACGAAGTAAAATGCGATTCGCATCGGCATACGTTACCCGCCACCTGACGTAACGAAACGATACACACCGCCGGATTGACGGGCGATCTCGCGCAGGAGATCCTGACTCGTCGGGTCGCCGAACGCAATCGTGTTGATGACGACGCGCCGGCCGCGGCTGGTGTGGGCCGCCACTTCGTCGGCGCTGAAGTTGGTGATCTGCCCATCGGTCATGAAAAAGATCACGTCGGGCCGCTCTTTGAGCGAAAAAACCAACTCGAACGCCGACCGTGGTTGCGTCCCGCCTCCCGGGTCGACCTGGCCCAGCCATCGGATGAAGTGGCGCACGGTACTGGGCCGAGCGCGGTTCCAGTCGTCCTGCATCGGCGGAACCGTCGCGCCGGACGAGAAAAGCACGATGTAGAAGTACGCATAGTCCGGAAGCTCGCTGATCGATCGTGAAACCTCGCGCATGGCGATGTGGATCTTTCTCGCCTGCCCCATGGACCCCGAGACATCCACAATGTAGGCGAAGCGCGTCCCGCGCGAGCTCACGCCGAAGAAGCTCGTCCCCGCCCCGCCGCCGCCCAGCGCTTGCCCGCCCGTGCCGTCGCCTGATCCACCCAGGGTCGGCATCGCCCCCGCCGAAGAAATCTCCAGATTCGCAGCCGATACGTCTGCCGGAAGATCAGCCGTCGGCACCTCTTGGGGCAGGTCGTCAAGCTCGGCGGTCAGCTCGCCCAGCAGATCGTCGAACTCGACTTTCTCCGGCTGGATGAGCTCCTGCTCGTGAAGGGTGGCGAACTCGATGGCCACCGGCGGCGATGATCCACCTCCGGACAGCCCTCGATTGAGCAGGTCCAGATAGGCCAACAAACCCAGATGCACGGCCAGCGACACCGCCACCCCCACAAGCAGGAGGTTGCGGCGACGCTTGCGAATGAGCGCCTCGCGCTGCGCCTGAAGCTCGGCGATCGTCTGGGCCAGGTCAACCACCTTGGCTTGAAGCGTGGCAACCTGGCTGGGGCTGTCGGCTCGGTCGTTCACCAGTGGACCATACGAAGCGGGTTTCGGCCGGTTTCGCCCGTTGTGGGCGCCGGTGGTGACATGATAGGAGCGCAGCCGTCTCTCCACAGGCGAGTCGCCGGGGCGACATCGGCCGCCAAACCGGCTCGGCTTGACCCCACCCCCGCCACGCGGTCCAATTCGCTGCCCGGATGACCCTAGGGAGACCTCATGGAAGATGTGCCTCGGCGCCCCTATCGCCGCGTGATCCTCAAGATCAGCGGTGAGAGCTTTGCGAAACCCGGCGAGCACGGTATAGACCCCGCCGAGCTCGCGGCGATCGCTCAGGAGATTGCCACCGCTGCCTCGGGCGAAACTCAGGTCGCAGTCGTGGTTGGCGGCGGCAACATCATTCGCGGCGCGACCCTCGCCCAGCCCGGCCGGATCGACCAGTCCACCGCCGACTACATGGGCATGCTCGCCACGGTAATCAACGGGATGGCCCTGCGCGAGGCGCTGGCCGGCCTCGGTCAGGATTGCCGGCTGATGACCGCGATCGACATCCCGGCTGTGGGCGAGCGGTTCATTCGCGCCCGCGCCCTTCGACACTTTGAGAAAGGTCGAACGCTGGTGCTCGCCGCCGGCACCGGCAACCCGTTCTTCACGACGGACACCTGCGCGGCCTTGCGCGGGGCGGAGCTCAATGCCGACGTATTGCTCAAAGCGACGAAGGTTGACGGCGTATACACCGCCGACCCGAAGCAAGATCCCACCGCCACCCGCTACGAGACGCTCACCTTCTCCGAAGCCGTAGCGAAGCAGCTGCGCGTCATGGATCTGACCGCGCTGACGATGTGTATGGAGCACAACCTGCCCGTCGTCGTGTTCGACTTCAAGACCCCGGGCAACATCCGACGCGTCGTCGCCGGCGAACGGATCGGCACCCTCGTGACGAACTGACCGCTTACCGCTCCTCCGACGCCTATCATGCCCACCCCATCGACCCGCCGGCGCAGCCAAAGAGTACGGTCATGAACCCTGACCAAATCATTCAACAATGTCACGAGCGCATGGACAAGTCCGTGCAGTATTACCAACGCGAACTGCGCGGACTCCGAACCGGTCGCGCCACCACGGCGTTGATCGACTTCGTCAAGGTCGATTACTACGGCAGCCCCACCGAGCTGCGCGAACTCGCCGCGGTCAGTGTCCCCGAGCCCACCATGCTGCTCGTCAAACCCTTCGACCCCGGCGCCAAAGCCGAGATTGTCAAGGCGATCGAAACGGCCGATCTCGGATTGAACCCGATCGCGGACGGTCCCTCGATTCGCATCAATGTTCCGTCGCCCTCAGCCGAGCGCCGACAACAGCTCGTGAATCAAGTGAAGAAGATGGCCGAAGACGCGCGGGTGGCCGTTCGCAACGAGCGCCGAGACGCCAACAAGCACGTCGATCAGCTCGTGAAGGACAAGACGACCGACGTTTCCGAAGATGCGGGTAAGGGCGCGAAGCACGAGGTCGAAGAACACACCAAGAAGCACATCGCCCGGATTGACGAGGTCTGTCATAAAAAGGTAACTGACGTCCAGACCGTCTGATCCAGCGCGGAGGCCGCCTTCCAATGCCCCCGCCGGGTCGAGGTACGGTATGATGATCGACGCAGGAGGCGCATCATGTTCATAACTGCGATGGTCGCCGTCATCGCCGCCAATCCGCCTGTTGTGACAGTCGATCGCGACAACGTTCAGATCAGCGAATCCTGCATCGTCGAGATTCGCGCGGATTTGATTCAAGACAAAGATAACAACGGTGTGATCCACGTTGTCGCCGACGGCATCACGATCGAGTTCTCCGACGAGCACCGCGAACTGATCGCCGTCGCCAAAGGCACGCCCTGGGACACCATGACCGGGATCGGGATTCGCATCGACGGCCGCCGCAACGTCACCATCCGCAACGCGCACGTGCATCGTTTCAAGGTCGGCATCTACGCGACGAACGCCCCGGGTCTGGTGCTTGAGAACTGCGATCTGGCCGACGGATATCAACACCGCTTGAAATCGACGCCGCGTGCGGAGGACGGCAGCGATTGGCTCTGGCCGCATGACAATGACAACAACGAATGGATGACCAACTACGGCGCGGGGATCTACGTTGAGGACTCAGACGGTATCACGATCCGTAATTGCTTCGCCCGGCGACGTCAGAACGGCATCATCCTCGACCGCGTCAACGATTCGGCTGTGTACGACAACGATTGCTCGTTCCTTTCGGGATGGGGCCTGGCCATGTGGCGCAGCAACCGGAACGTCGTCTCGCGAAACGCCTTTGATTTCTGTGTGCGCGGCTACAGCCACGGCGTGTATAACCGCGGGCAGGACTCGGCCGGCCTGCTCATGTTCGAGCAATGCAGCGACAACGTCATCGTCGAAAACTCAATTACGCACGGCGGCGATGGCATCTTCGCCTTCGCGGGTAAAGAAGCGCTCGGCGAAACGCCTCCGCCGACCACCGCTGGTGTCACGCAAGAGAACATCGATTGGTACCGGGGGCGCGGCAACAACCGCAACATGTTCATCGCCAACGATTGCTCCTACGCCGTCGCGCACGGCATCGAGCTCACGTTCAGCTTCAATAACACCATCGCGCAGAATCGCCTCGTCTCGAACGCCATCTGCGGAATCTGGGGCGGCTACTCCCAGAACACCACGATTGCCGGCAACATCTTCGAGTCAAACGGCGACATGCCCTACGGCCTGGAGCGCGGCGGAATAAACATCGAGCATGGCCGGGGCAACTGGATACAAGCCAACACCTTCCGGAACAATGCCTGCGGCGTTCACCTGTGGTGGGATCCGGATGAAGGTCTGACAAAGTTGCCTTGGGCCAAGGTCAACAAAACGGACGCCGATCGAAACGTCATCTACGACAACACATTCGATGGCGATCAGGTCGCGATCCAGCTGCGCCAGACCAGCACGACATTCATCATCGCCAACGAACTAGCGAACGTCGCCGACGAGTTACGCGCTGATGAGAAGAGTGAAGCAGGCATCCTGCGCGAGCTTGATACGCCTCCACTTCGTTGGTCGCCCCCGGAGTATGAACCGCTTGGGGAGACGTCGCCGGTCGGCGCGCGTGATGATCTAGCCGGGCGCGACAAGATCATTATGACCGAGTGGGGGCCGTACGATTGGCAAGCGCCGTATCTACATTTGTTCGAGCGGACGCCGACGAAGCACGTGTACCGGCTGCTGGGCCGCGACAACACTGTCGATCCGCAGGCGATGAGCACCACAGGCGACGTCCAAGCGAACGTGCAGGCCGATCGGATCATCATCACGCCCACGACCCCCGGCACGCTCACGCCCTATGAAATCAGCCTGGTTGTCGATGACCACACGTTGCAACGGACCGGCGTGTTGATCGACGCCCGATGGCGCATCATGGTTTCAGGCTACGAGACGAAGCCGGCGCTGAAGCCGGACGACCCGGGCCCGCCGCTTTCGGCCGATGAAATCGAGCGGCGCTATGTGGCCTGGCGCGGCGAGATGGATCGGGGGGCTGTGGTGTTCCACGCTTCGGAATTGCGACTCCGGTACGGCGGGGCCGGTCCCAGCCAGTTGAATCTCGCCGCGAACGTCACCGAAGCCGATCTGCCTATAAACCACTTTGGCACGATCGCCACGACGCGAATCCTGTTTCCAGCCGGTGCGTGGCGACTGCGCACGACGTCCGACGACGGCATCCGCGTCCGGCTCGACGAGAAGCTGGTCATCGACGATTGGACCTGGCACGGTCCGAAGGAACACACCTATGAATTCAAGCTCGACGAATCAAGGGAACTGACCATCCGCGTCGAGCACTTCGAGCTGGACGGCTACGCGATTCTCACGTTAGACATCGAGGCAGTGGACAAACGGGGAGAGTAGCCACAGATGAACACGGATGGACACAGATGGGGGAAGAATGGGCAGAAGAATCCGCCCGTTTAGCGGCCGACGCGCAGCGTCCCGAGAGCGCGGAAGGGAGACTGTGCTCGGTTGTTCGTGAAACCCCGCCGCCCACGGCGAATCGATCGTCAACACCCGCCCGTCAACCTCGTCTCCACCCAGTTCAGTCACCCCCACCCGCGCCGACGCCACCGCAAGGCCTCAAACAAATCATCCTGACACCTTTTCCGCCCCCACCTTTTCCGCCCCTTTGTTACCAAGTTGTTAGACATCGCCCCGCTGAGTAGGCGATCCCGGATCTTCATCCGTTTTAGTATTAGACGCTAGGAAAGGTATTCGAGCAAGCGACTCTGTGAGCTTCTTTCCTCGGTCATATGCCCACTGGAACCCATACGCCAGATGAAACGCTTCGACAACAGCATCGAGCGCCAACCCTGCCGCCATGAGAAGCATCATATGCTGTTGGCCAATGTACTCCTCGGCATCCTGTTGGGTGTATTGTCGTCGTGGCATCGTTAACCCAAAGAAATACATCGCGCTGAAGAGGGTACCGTGCAATATCTCGGATGAGTGGCGATACACCATGAAGCGAGCAAAGTGCAACTTGGTCACCAGTGGATTTCCGAATCGGGCTCCCGCCACCGAGATGCGCCCATCAACACTTTCATCTACCCAGCCCTTTTCACGACCGGCGCGAGATGTAAACTCCGCCAGGTCTTCTTTTAGTCCCGGAACAGTGTCCGGATCAGGACGCCCGCCGCAGACGAGCCGAATGGTATTCTCCCCTATTTTTGACTCGCGCTCGAGGTCCTGAAACGACTTCTGGCACGCGTGTCGAAGTGCTCTCTCAGCGGCGGCAGGTCCCTCCGCGGTCAAATAGCAGATGTTTATGGCCAACTCGATGATCGACCGAGCGATAGAGTAGCAGTCACGCGTCTGAAGGCCGGGCGAGTCCGAGAGCTGAACGAGCGTGTTGGAGGATGCGCCAATTGCCTGCAACATTAATGGAAGGGCCCCGCGAATCTCTTCGGATATCGGCGTATCTTCTGGCCGAATGTGCTTCGCACTAACGTGCTGAACGAGGACAGCGATGACAGCGTCGATCAGCTGAATCCGCCGTTCGAGGGTGAACCGCAACTGCTGAATACAGTCGGACAATTCTTTCCCGATCGACACCGTTGAAGTTTTCATCTACTGTTAATGCACCCGGCGAGGTCTAATAGGTGATTATACGGAATCCCGTTGAGCCAGGACTCTGGACCATGATATGCAGAATTCCGCATAGCATGGCGATGGCCAGGCCGAACGGAAGAAGCAAATCATGGGCCGGCCGTTGAAGGGGGTCGGGGCCGGCGGGTCGAGGAGCGGCCTCGGGTTGTGGGCATTGTAGAACGCGCTAGGGCGTAGTAGTGGAAGGAACTTCCTCACAACCCGAGTTGTGGTGGTGGCGAGCCGGTCCGTGCCGGACCGGTGGACGCGGCACAGTCAGGGCGCTTGGACGCAAGGTGACTTTGGGCGACCACCGGGCTGACATCCCGATGGAATCGGGAGCTCGCTCGG
>JACZXL010000347.1 GCA_022571635.1 Planctomycetota bacterium | reverse complement strand
GCCGAGCGCAAGAACCAACGAACCACTACGGACCATCCGCAGCACCATGACGAAGATTGATCCTGATCAAGTGAACGTGATCCTCGCCACCGACTGTGGGAGCACCACCACCAAAGCGATTTTGATCCAACGTGTTGATGGTGAGTATCGCCAAACGCACCGCGGCGAAGCGCCCACGACCGTCGAGAAACCGTTCGCCGACGTCACCATGGGCGTGATCAACTCCGTCACCGAAGTGGCGGAGCTGGCGGATCGACGCCTCGTTGATGACCAAGGGCGAATCATTCAGCCGGCGACTGAGACTGAGGGATGCGATCTGTATATCTCGACGTCCTCAGCGGGCGGTGGTTTGCAGATGATGGTGGCGGGCGTTGTGGCGCAGATGACGGCGGCCAGCGCCAAGCGTGCTGCACTGGGGGCCGGGGCGATTGTGATGGATGTCATCGCCGCCAATGACAAACGTCGGCCGCACGAACAGATTCAGCGCATTCGTGAGCTGCGCCCGGACATGATTCTCCTCTCGGGCGGAACCGATGGCGGCAACACCACGCAGGTCGTGCAGATCGCCGAGCTGATTGCACCGGCCAAGCCTCAGCCGAGGTTTGGAAGCGAGTTCACGTTGCCGTTGATCTTCGCCGGCAACAAGGATGCTGCGCCGTTGGTGGCTAAGGCATTCGATGAGAGTATTGATTTGACCATCGTTGAGAATCTTCGTCCCACGCTCGAGCACGAGAACCTTGGGCCGGCCCGCGACGCCATCCACGACATGTTCCTCGAACACGTCATGGCCCACGCACCGGGCTACGACAAACTCATGGGCTGGACCGATGCGCCGATCATGCCCACACCCGGCGCGGTCGGCAATATCCTTCAGACCATCGCCCAAAGACAAAATATCAACGTCGTCGGCGTGGATATCGGCGGCGCGACGACGGATGTGTTCAGCGTCTTTGATAAGACCTTCAACCGCACGGTCAGCGCCAACCTCGGCATGAGCTATTCGATTTCCAACGTGTGCGCGGAGACGGGAATGGCCAACATCCTGCGCTGGGTTCACTTTGACATGGATGAGCGTGAGCTGCGCAACCGTGTCAAGAACAAGATGATCCGCCCCACGACGATTCCGCAGACGAAAGATGCGCTCATCTTTGAGCAAGCGGTCGCGCGTGAGGCCCTACGGTTGGCGTATATCCAGCACAAGGAATTCGCCACTACGCTCAAGGGCGTGCAGCAACAGCGAACCATCGGCGACACATTCAGCCAGCAGACCGGCGGGCAAACGATCGTCGACAATATGAAGCTTGATTTGCTCGTCGCGTCCGGCGGTGTGCTCTCGCACGCGCCGCGAATGCACCAAACCGCTGCGCTTCTCATCGACTCCTTTGAGCCCGAAGGTTTCACCACGCTGGCCAAGGATTCGATCTTCATGATGCCCCACCTGGGCGTGCTGGCGCAGGTGCATCCGCAAGCCTCGCTGGAAGTCTTCACGCGCGACTGCTTGATTTATCTTGGGACTTGTGTCGCGGCCAAGGGATTGGGCAAGCTCGATCGGCCGTGCTTTGAATACCAAATCACCGGCGACACGCTCAACGAGTCCGGCACGATCAACTTCGGCGATGTCAAGCTCCTGCCGCTGGGCACGGACGAAACGGCGCAAGTCACCATCGACCCTGCTCGTGGTTTTGATGTCGGAGCAGGCCCCGGCAAACAGGTGCAAAGAAAAGTCACCGGCGGCACGGTGGGACTCTTCCTGGATGGGCGAGGCAGGCCGCTGGTCCTCCCTCAACAGCGATCCGAAGCGCAGAAAATGATGACGCGCTGGGTTACGGCGATGGAGCTTTATCCGGAAATGGAAACGGCTCTCGTCTGAATAGGTAACGTAGTACGACCTTTTCTTGTTGTTCACGAAAACCATGGCTCAGGCATACACACCCGGACTGAAAGTCACTAGCCGCATCACGCATCGCGTTAGGCGCATCCTGCCCATTGCCGGCGACGTGCTGGTGAAGGTCGGCGATCGTGTCGGCGCAAACGATGTCGTGGCGGAGACGTTCATGCCCGGCGACATCGAGCCAATCAACCTCGCCAATCTGCTCTCGATGCCACCCCAGGATGTCGCGGAGTGTGTGCTCAAGACCGAAGGCGAGAAGGTCATGATCGGGGAACCCCTGGCGCAGACCAAGGGCATCTTCGGCCTGTTCAAGACCACCTACCGATCGAAGCACGAGGGCATCGTTGAAACCGTCTCTCCCGTGACCGGCCAATTGATCCTGCGTGGCGATCCGATCCCCGTGCAGGTCAAGGCGTACATTTCGGGCGAAGTCGTTGAAGTGATTCCCAACGAAGGTGTGATCATCGAAAACGATGTCTCATTTGTTCAAGGCATCTTCGGGATTGGCGGCGAAACGTTCGGCCCGGTCATGACCGCCTGCAACAGCCACGATCAGGAGGTGACGGCCGACCTCATCACGGCGGACATGAAGGGCGCGGTCATCATCGGCGGGGCGCGGGCCACGGCTGAGGCGATCCGCAAAGCGCGCGATGTCGGGGCGGCCGCCCTCGTCACCGGCGGGCTCGATGATGAGGATCTGCGGGATTTCCTCGGCTACGACCTGGGGGTGGCGATCACCGGCACGGAACAGGTCGGCTTGACGCTCATCATCACCGAGGGGTTCGGGGAGATTGCGATGGCCCA